>VGRY01000021.1 GCA_016875195.1 Deltaproteobacteria bacterium | reverse complement strand
CCCATGGGCACCTTTAGTGATCGAACCAGTATGGAACGTATTCTGTTTTCTGTCTTCACCTATGAGAATCTTAAACAACGAACAGCTACCCCATTTCTCTTGCTGACACAAAAGACTTGACATTACCTCCGATCCACCTTTGGGCCTATCTATTGTTCATTTGCTTTTGTAATATACACCCTTTTTAGATTTTTGGGAAGTGAATGTTACAGGAAGATATCCAGGTTTGTTTTTATTGCTTTAATCCAAAATATTTCGTCTGGAGGATAGGGAAGTGGGGAGCGATCATTTCATAATGTTCGTCGTGATGGAGTAACAAACTTTTATGTTCTATGGCAAGAGCGGCAATGATCAAATCTACCGTCGGAATAGTCAGCCCTTTTCTTCTTAGTGAAAAGCCGAGTTCGTAGGCCTGTTCCCAAACGTCTTTAGTAAGAGGGAGAGTGTCCAGGCTTTCCAATCTCGTTCTTAGGGAGTCTCGTTCACCTACAGACCGGCAACCCTGAAGAAGCTCCAATATGATAATAGGTGAGGTAACTGCAAGGCCAGAGACAATCGCCTGCCTCATGAAATCTTTAAGCTCCTCATCCCCTGTTTTCTTAAAGCTGGCGATCCAGGCAGAGGAATCAATGAAAATCATCTTAGGAATCCTTCCGCATCTTTTTCAAATCTTTTAGAGTAACGGTAAACTGTTCATAATTGCCGATTAAATCGCTCAATTCTTTTCGGCGTTTAAGGCGAAGGTATTCCTTCATTGCAATCTCGATTGCCTTTTTCTTTGAATTGGCTCCGGTCGTTTTCACTACTTTTTCGATAAGCTCTGCATCAATATCAAGTGTTGTTCGCATATAATTACCCTCTATTTTTGTGCATAATTATATTTAAATTGATGCGATTAGTCAAGGCCTTTTTATTCCTGGTGTTCAAAATTAATGAGTTTTTAATACAGCCTCAGAAGGGAAGAGGTTATGGTGAGATCAAGGGTTAATCCAATACCGAATGACCGTTGCACTAAAGCTTTATTTTGCTCAACTGATGAGTACAGCGAGGATCTTTGCCGGCTTTCCTCCATGAGCTTTTACCAGATGCATATTTGTGGAATCGTAGTAGACAGCGTCGCCGGGTTTCAGGACGTCTCGGGTATTCTCGATAATGACTTCCATTTCGCCTTCCAGGACATAGATAAACTCCTGCCCGTCGTGCGAAGAAGGCTCATCAGCTATAGAGGGATGGAGCGTAACAATGAAGGGCTCCATCGCCCGATTCTTCTTTTGGGCAGCCAGGGACTCGTATTCGTATCCGTAACTGACTTCCCTGGCTTTTCCGAAACGAGAAAAACTCTGGCGCTGATCGGATTTCACAATGGTGAACGCCTCTTTCCCTGGAGATATCACATCCGCCATCCGAAGAGAAAGGACTTTGCTCAGTTTGATGACCTGCCCAAGAGGCAACATGGATTCACCGGCTTCAAGTTGGGCCAGTGCGTCTCGGGGAATGCCGGTTTTGGTAGCCAACTCCTCAAGGGAAAACCCCCGCTTTTCCCGGGTCGCGCGGAGCATATCTCCGTGACTCACCGCCTTTTCGCCTTCGGCTTTTTCCCTGGCCTTCGCAACAGCGGCAGGGTCAGTGAGAAAATCGTGTCCCTTGTCTTCGCCATAGTCTGACGCTGTCTTGTGGAAGTCTTCATAAGACATCTTATCTTTTTTCTCGTCCATGTCCGATCCTTTCATGAGTTACATGTGGTAATCGACATCCGGGGGCAGTCCTATATGGGCCTACCGGACATACCCCTACCACTGCGAATAAGAATAAGATATCTGACGGTAATCTTCAATCCTATGGTAAATTACCCCCATCTTCAACTCCATCTCTTCGAGTTTTTAGATCTTGTCCAGGACCTCGAAGGCCCGCTCAAATTCAAAGAAATAGGCAGCCTCATTCTTCTCTTTTCTCAGCTTCTGAATCAAGGAAAGAATCTTTTTAATGGTAACATTTTCTCTGATCCATGCCAAAAAGTACAGTGATGCCGACAAAAAGTCCCAATCACACATCCAATGAAATTAACTTTAAATCGTTGACTGAAGTAGAAATCTTGAATGATCGGCTATTTAAACCTGCTTTCCTAAAGATAAAGAAATGGCACCTTGATTGCAGCCTTTCCGAGAGATCGGCTTTCACTCGAATCGACATCCATTTGAACGTGCCTGCTGTCTGATTTTTTATCATTGGAATTTACAATTCAACGACGGAGATCATGTTTTTGGCCCTCAAGTAATCCAATTCACACAACGATAGAAAAGAGAGAACAAACATGGATTGGCGTTTAAATCTTCCCACAGGGAAAACCTGGATAAATCAAGGAGCTTATCGAGTTCCAAGAGGAATCATTGCCCTCCACAGATTCATGCAAAAAGATCTCATCCATTTCTTATTCAAGAAAACGCTGACCCCCATCACCATTATGGTCATCCCACATGAAAATCTAAAATCTTTGAATTTAAAAATCCCTTTTCTTGGGATCCTCCTCCTATTGCTCGTTCTGGCAATGGGAGCTATTCAAACCTGCAGGCTTGTTGCGGATGGACTTCGGTATCCATCCTTGGTGAAAAAGGTAAATTTTTTAAATGAAATATTTTCAGAATGGAATTCTACCATCACCTCTTTGAAAGAAACGGAGAGGGATTTCCGTAGAGTCTTCTCCCTCAAATCCAAGCATAAAGTGCTGGAGGAAACGGATACTTCCTACTCCGGGGATATCGACATTCAAAACCTCATGGATGAGCTTCAGAGAACCGTTCAGAGGGTGGACGAAATCAAAGGCTATCTGCGTGTACAGAAAAACCTTTATTTGTCCACCCCCAGAGGATTTCCGTTAGAAGGGCATATCAGTTCTCACTATGGAGACAGAGACAATCCCTTCACTGGGGAAAGGACCTTCCATTCTGGGATGGATATTTCGGCCCCTCTCGGTACACCCATCCGGACCACTGCGGATGGAGTGGTGAGTTATTCCGGCTGGACCCAGTCCGGCGGACATCTTGTGGTCATTGAACATGGTTGTGGTTTCTCCACTGTCTATGCCCACAATAAGGAGAATACCGTCAAAATCGGGCAAAAAGTAAGGCGGGGGGAGGTGATTGGCCACGTGGGGTCAAGTGGAAAAGCAACAGGCCCCCATGTCCATTACGAAGTATGGGAAAAAGGGAAGAGGACCAATCCTGAAAAATTTGTTCAAGGGGGTTCATGATGTTTCCCAAAGAAACGGATAAGCTCCAATCCCTATTGGGGATGAACTCCAATTTTAAGGGAGAACTGAATGTGAAAGGAACCCTGAGGGTAGACGGCACGGTTGACGGTAAACTGGATGCCGACTGTCTGATTCTGAGCGAAACTTCCGCGGTTAAAGGATCTGCAACGGCTAAAAAGATTATCATTGGAGGGAAGATCAACGGTAACGTGTTTGCCCACGAGCTGGTGGAGGTCAAATCCAAAGGAAAAGTCTGGGGAGATATCGTCACCCCCAAAATAACCATCATTGAAGGAGGTGAGGTGAACGGTAAGATCGAGATGAAAAAAGAAGAGAACAAGGTCATTGAATTCGAATGCAAGGGTCGAGAAGCGGGATAGGTTTAGCCGTTAGTGTCGAACCCGTTTGGCGGTCTGTACGCAATCATTCCTCAATCGGTATTTTATCTCATTCTTAATTCCATCTCTTCGAGTCTTTGGATCTTATCCCTGAGCTCGGCCGCCCGCTCAAATTCGAGCTGGGAGGCTGCTTCCTTCATCTCCTTCTTCAGTTTCTGGATCATAGAGGGAATCTCTTTAATGGAGACATACTCCTCCTTGACATCAGCAACCACAGGAACAGTGAAATAGTCTGCCTCATAGATAGAAGCCAATATATTCTTCACTGCTTTCTTCACACTCTGCGGCGTGATCCGGTGGATTCGGTTAAACTCCTCCTGGACGTTCCTCCTCCTGTTTGTTTCTAAGATGGCCTGATCCATCGCCCCGGTCATTTTATCAGCATAAAGAATCACTTGACCATTGATATTTCGTGCGGCACGGCCAAAGGTTTGAATCAATGACTTTTCTGACCGGAGAAAACCCTCCTTATCCGCATCGAGGATAGCTACCAGGGAGACCTCCGGAAGATCGAGCCCCTCTCTCAAAAGGTTAACTCCAATGAGAACATCGAATGTCCCCAGCCGGAGATCCCTGATGATCTCCACCCGGTCGAGGGTATCGATGTCAGAATGAAGATACTTCACTCGGATGCCCAGATCTGTGTAATATTCGGCCAGGTCTTCTGCCATTCGTTTGGTCAGAGTGGTGACAAGCACCCTCTCCTTTCTTTTTACTCTTTTCCTTATCTCCTCAAGGAGATCGTCCACCTGATTCTTGGCAGGTTTGACTTCAAGACCGGGATCGCTCAACCCGGTTGGCCGGATGATCTGCTCCACGATTCTCTCATGGCTCTTCTTCATTTCATAGTTGCTTGGAGTAGCTGAAACATAGATGGCCTGATGGACACGTTTCTCAAACTCCTCAAACATGAGGGGCCGATTATCCAGCGCCGAGGGAAGACGAAATCCGTAATTGACCAATGTTTCTTTCCGTGATCGATCTCCCCGATACATCCCGATCAACTGCGGGATGGTCACATGGCTTTCATCAATGAATAAGAGGAAATTCTCTGGAAAGTAATCGAGCAGCACCGGAGGAGGTTGGCCGGCATTTCTCCCTGTAAGATGACGGGAATAGTTCTCAATCCCCTGGCAATAGCCTAATTCCTGCAGCATTTCCAGATCGAAGTTCGTCCTCTGTTCGAGCCGCTGGGCTTCGAGGAGTTGTCCCTGTGCTTTAAGCCATCGGAGCCTCTCCCGGAGTTCTTCACGGATTGTCTCTATCGCCCTCTTCATCCGGTCTGGAAACGTAACATAGTGGCTCCCTGGATAGATCGGTATCTTTTCGAGAGACTGGAGACGTTTCCCTCTCAGGGGATCGACCTCCCAGATCGCCTCGACCTCGTCCCCTATCAGTTCGATTCGAATCGCATGAGACTCCTCATGGGCAGGAAAAACTTCGATGACATCGCCCCGCACCCGAAAAGTACCCCGGTGGAAATCGATATCGTTTCGCTCATATTGAATCTCCACCAGTTTGGAAAGGATATCCTCTCTCGAGATAGTCATCCCTTTCTCCAGATAGAGAAGCATCCCGTGGTAAGCCTCAGGAGATCCAAGGCCATAGATACAGGAGACACTGGCAACGATGATCACATCGTTTCTCTCAAGAAGTGATCGGGTGGCTGAATGACGCATCTTATCGATCTCTTCATTGACCTGTGTATCTTTTTCAATATAGGTGTCGGTGGAAGGAATGTAGGCTTCAGGCTGATAGTAGTCGTAATAGCTGACAAAAAACTCAACTGCATTCGCCGGAAATAGCTCCTTGAACTCACCATAGAGTTGGGCCGCCAGAGTCTTGTTATGGGAGATGACCAGCGTGGGCTTTTGGACCCTCTCAATCACATTGGCCATGGTGAAGGTCTTGCCTGAGCCGGTCACGCCAAGAAGGGTCTGGTGGGGGGCACCCTTGAGAACAGCCTCGCTCAGCTTTTCAATGGCCTGAGGCTGATCCCCTTTGGGTTTAAAATCGGAGACAAGTTTAAACGGACTCATGGTCATAAAATTCCGTCTAAATTGCGTGAGCCATGAATCACGCGATGAATCTCTATCATATTACCACGAATGAGGTAGAATACAAGGTAGGATTCAATGACAAAAACACGATAACCGGAGTCTTTGAGTCTATCATCTCTCGGTATCCGGCCAAGAAAGGGATGGGCCTGTAATTGGTGAATGCGTTCATCAAGCCTTTTGATAAAATCGGCAGCCTTAGCTGGACTTCCCCCTGCAATCCAGTCAAAGATTGAGACGAGGTCATCCACTGCAATGGGAAGGTAACGGAGGGTGTATCTACTCGCCATTCAAGCGTTGCCGAAGTTTTTTCATGACCTGAGTATGGGTCAATCCCTTTTCTCCCGCTGCAACCTGGGCTTGTGCGACTGCAAGTTTTTCAAAAAGTTCAACCCTTGCACAGAGTCTTTCATAATGTTCGATGCTCATGACCACGAGATCGCCTTCCCCATTTTTGGTCAGGTAGACAGGTCCATCTTGCTCATGGCACAGTGAAGCAATATCCTTAGTTTGATTGCGGAGGCTTGAAATCGACTTAATGATAGGCATGGTTGTCCTCTTTTATGAATTTTGTGATAAAATTATCACATAAGTTTGATAAAATCAAGCCTTATAATTTCTCACTATTTCGCTTATATTGGGAGCAAAGCTCTTTGTACCTGAAACAGGAGACGAGATGGTCATTGACAATGCCGGTGGCCTGCAGATGGGCGTAGATGATCGTCGAACCTACGAACCGGAAGCCCCGGTTAATTAAATCCTTGCTGATCTGATCCGAGAGTGGTGTCCTGGCGGGCATTTCAGAGATCTTTTTCAAGCGGTTGTTGACAGGCCTATTGTTTACAAAACCCCAGATATAGCGGTCGAAGCTGCCGAACTCTTTTTGAATGGCGAGAAAACATTTCGCATTATTGATGGAGGCTTCAATCTTTCTCCGATTTCTTACGATGCCAGGATTAGCTAATAATTTTTTGATCTTTTGCCCATTGTACTTTGATACTTTAACCGGGTCGAAATGGTCATAGGCTTTTCGATAATTCTCTCTTTTCATCAGGATGGTGGACCAACTTAAGCCGGCCTGGGCAGATTCGAGCACCAAAAACTCAAAATGCTTCTTCTCATCATGGACCGGAGTCCCCCACTCCTCATCATGATACCGGAGATAGATTTCGTTCGTGGTAGGCCACGGGCATCTTTTCATCCTAACTCCATAGGTTTAAGAGAAAAAATTATTATTACGTTAGTTCCTCTTTGATTTAACCTGTCCGGATTCTAATTCGACCGGGTTCTACGATTGCTAATTTGCCAGGCATCTGCGCAACCAATTCCTCTTGTCGCAAGAAACTCTCAAATAGGTTAACAATATAGGAAGCAGTTGCTGTTCTCGGTACCCTCAGAACTACAATTCCTGCATATTTTTCAGGTGGATAGTTCCGAATATTAGAGAAATCGAAGTCCCCCGTTACCAGGCATAATTTTCTACTTTGAGCTAAAGCTGCAATCTGGTAATCTTTGCTTCCCTGAAAACCAATCAATCTCAAATCTACGCCTTCGTGTCCATACCGCTGGAGTAAATCCTTTATTGAACGAGGTAAGTCCTCATCTATTAGAAAGCGCATGACCTTCTCCACCTGGGGTTGGTAAAGGATGAAATTCCTCGGTTTCAATCAATTCGGCGGCATAATTGAGAGCAGCTTCAATGTCCTCTGCTGTTACTGCATACTCTCGCATGATTTCCTCTTTTGTCATGCCACCTGCAAGTCCTCCAACAATCCGAGTTACAGGAACACGTGTTCCCCGAATGACTGGTTTGCCATGCTGAATTTCCGGGTCTATTACAATTCGTTCTTCCATCTTTGCTCCTCCCTTCCCTTCCATTTTAAATCAACCGAAGCTAATTTCAAATAGCATCTCTGACACAATCGAAACCCTAAGGTTTTTGGGCGAATGCGTTTGTGTCATTATTATTCGTTGGTTCTGACAAAATATTCTTTTAAATCCATCAATCAACCCGCCCTATGTCAAGGGCTGCCCCTCTGTCTTACTTTGATATCCTACCTTCCTATTTTATTAAACGCTTGTAGCAATAGACCAATCTTCTTTAGTAGGGAATCAATATCACCAGTTAATGTATATTCATCGTTCTGTTTTTGAAGAATACTAAATGGGGCTACCGACAAGAATTTTAATGCGTTTTCTATCTCATCGGACTCATAATTTAGGCTCTGCCATGAATATGCATTATGTAGTCCTTGACTAGAAAAGGAGGTCTTTCTTGTCAATTTCAGGTCTGATAGAATCTTGGCAACAATTCCAATTAGCTTTTCTTGGTTAATAGTTGACGGTAGAATGTCTTTCGGAGTTATAACGACTTTGCCTGAGTCAAATAATATTTCGACGATATGATTTGGCTCATATGGATAGACAGAATGATTTTGCAAAATTCTGCAAATTGCTTCAGTTTCAATAAGAACGATTCCTCTCTTTTTAGCCGTTTCTCGTACATAACCTTCTGAAAAACCAGGGCCCACTACTCCAATATAACTGGCGCTATATTTATCTTTGTATCTTTCAAGTCTCTCAAAACCAATAGCAGGTTCACTTGTGATGATACCCTCTCTTGTTGATTTCCCATCTAAAATAACTTTATAATCTTCAATCAAAATGTCAGGTTCATCCCTACCTCCTATATGTTTAGCTGGTAACCCTAATGAGTTAAATGCCTCGGCGATTGTCTTCTCAAACATAGTGGAATTATCACTAATTCGTTGGGATTCCAACAATTGCTTACATAAAGGTAAATCTCCCGTTATTGAAAGAGTTTGTGAAACGATATTACGGATAGGTGGCTTATATCCCATAGAGGAAAGATGTTCTTTTCCTTTCTCGGTTATCCTCCATACCCCTCCTTGTAGCTCAATTAACTCTGAGGTTTTGAGTGCTTGTTCTATACCTGCTACATGATGAAACAACTTTTTCTCATTTCTTTTTTCTTCCTCAGTTAGCTCCCAATAATCACGTATTTTTTTATAAAAGTCGCTGTGTTGCCCTTTACCACCCAAATCGTTTATTAATTTCAACAGACTATTTTTCCGTGTATCTCTTGGCATTTTTATTCCTCCATATTAATGGGTTCGGAATTCGGGACAACGTTATGCCCCGGCGGTTCGCTTGCAACACTTTCCAAAGTAAGCCGTAATCTCATCCACGGACCTCTCCCAACTTTCCGTAACCGTTGCAGAAGCTGAATTCTCGTTGACCCGCTGAGAGACTTGAGAACCTCAGTACCAACATCAGCAAAGTCCGTTGGGAAAAACTTGACGGGATGATCCGTATCGAATGCAACCCTTTCCAATCTTTGTCCCGGTGTTAAAGACTGGAACTCATCAAGAAACGCTTTACGCTCATAGGCAGCTTTCTTCTGTCGTTGTACTCGTTTTTCACCATCTAATTGGCGTTGCCTTCGCTTAACATTAGCCCCCTCTTGGCGTTTTAATTCTGCTTCGGCAGTGGCTGCATTCCGACTTTCCCATGCTGCCCTTCGGCTTCGCAACTCATCCAAGGATCTGGCTCCGAAATTGGTAGTCCCAAATGGAACATAGGGATTTGATGTATGTTGCAAGATCCACTCAGCAAGTTTAGTCGCCAGATCAGTATCTCTTTGTTCAAGTTCTCGGAAAACCCATATGATTGCAGACACTGAACCACCTGTCCACTTGAGTTTCTCTTCTGTAGCTACAAGCCCCTTTAGCAATGATACAATCTCGTCTTTGTTCAACGTTCCTGTGACCGAATCCCACTCGCGCCAATGAAGGCGATTGACATATTCATCATCTTTGATCTCAAGGAGACGGGAAGTCAGGGAAGGGTCCTCCCATTTCAGGGAGCGACCGATTGCTATGAGTTTGGAGAGTGTTGATTCTTGTATCATGCTTTCCTATGGGAGTCGCTAGCTTGTTTACACATGCACCTGGAGCTGATATATTACTAAATTGGGAGTGATATCAGCAATTGGTGCGGATACTCTAACTCTGGCAGAATCGCCAGAAGCTTCCTGTCATAACTTTGGGGGTTGTTCACCCACCTACCTCACACCGATAGAGAAGATAATTGAATTGAGACAATCATTTGTAAATCTCCCCTCCCCCCTGGTCGGGTCTTTTCGACTTTGCCAAAGAGGGGGAAATCCCCTTATAAAAATACCATACCCCATAAACATGTCAATTGTTTTTTGTGAAATTTCTGAAAAAGTCCGGAAATCTCTGATTAAACGGATTAGGGAAGGATTGCACAGATTAGAACCCCTATAAAATCATGAAAAATCGGGGGAAGGGGTTGTTTTAATATTTTTGATGTTCAAACCTGTTGGTGTAAGCGAAAGCTATGCCACAGCAGAGAAATAATCTCGTTTGGAAATTCAGATATTGAGTATTGGAGCTTATTTGGAATTTGGTGCTTGGAATTTGGTACTTAACCGGATTTGTTGTTAGAGTCTTCGGGTTTGAGTTTCTTCTGAACTCCTGAGGAGTAGACGATGATGGCTGACTCTCCGTCAACCGGACACTTGTTCTCGCAAATGCCACAGCCGGTGCACTTCTCCTCTTTGACGATGGGCCGTTTCTTATCATCGCCTATGATCGCATGATAGGAGCACTGCTCATTGCAGACAAGGCAGATCTTATCCGTATCCCAGGCAATGCACCGGGTCTTATCGATATGAGCCACACCTATCTGGATAAGTCGTTTCTCTTCAATGGTGAGTGGACGAATCGCTTCAGTGGGACAGACCCTTCCGCAGAAATTACAGAACTCTTCGCAATATCCGATCCTTGAAACCAGCCTCGGCGTATAAAGTCCTGCCAGACCCGCTTCTAAAAAAGTGGACTGAAGGGCATTGTTGGGGCAAACCTTCAAACACTCACCACAGCCTGTGCAGACAGCAACAAACTCTGCCTCTAGCAAAGATCCTGGAGGGCGGATCAGTCGGTTATTCTTCAATCCGCTCTCTGACTGAAGTGGGTTGGTCTTGATCATCAACGCAGAAAGACCTCCAAAGGCAAGGGAACCCAGGACATACCTTCTTGAGAGATTCACTCCATCTACTGTTTTCCAGCGGGGTCTGTTAAAATGAAATGAAACCGCCCCGGGTGGACACTCAAGGCACTTAAAACAGGAGATGCAATCCTGTTGCCGGTAGATCAGAGGATCCTTTTCAGGGATTGCTCCCACCGGGCATTCCTTCACGCACTTCTGACAGGACGTGCAATCCTCCGTCACAGATCGTTTAAAAATTCGTAGTCGGGAAAAGATCGAAAAGAGGGTCCCCAAAGGGCAGAGATAGCGGCACCAGAACCGCTTCCGAATGACTCCGAGTGCCAGAATGGCGATGAAAAAGACGAAGATAAAGAGATTAACCTTGAAAACAGGCAGGGGAATGCTCGATACAATGAAAGGGCTCTTTGGAAGAAAACCCTGAACTTGCGGCAGAAAATGATTATAGACGAAGATGGCAGGTGGATAGAAGGCAATGATCAGAGTTCTCGTAAGCAGGCTGATGGGGTCGAGAATATACATCACCTGAAAAGCCATCAATCCCGCAACGATCGAAAAGATGAAGACCCCGTAGCGAAACCTTCGGAGTGGGAGTTCGTTAAACTCCTTGGCTCGCTTCTTCTCCCTGAAGAGGATGCGATCGAAGAAGTCGATGACCGCTCCCATGGGGCAGAACCATCCGCAGAAGAAGTTTCCCAAAATAATAACAAGAAGAAGCACTCCAAAGGCAGGGAGCATCCTTTCGATGAGGCCTTTGTGTGTGAGCGCTGAAATGAGGGCGACAAAGGGGTCGAGGCGAAGATAGAGATCGACCGGGATCTTGATCTCCAGTGGAAACGCAGTCCGGATGACTAAATAGAGAAGGAAGAGAAAGGAGAGGATCTGAATCGACCTTCTCAGGAAAGGGATGGTCTTTCTCATGTCGCACTGACTTTCTTGACTCGAACTTTTGAGAGATCGATTTCGCCAAGTCCTAAGTCGTAAGCATGTTTGACAAACCTGATCTCTTCAGGCTTGAATGGTTTTCCTGTTTTCGGATGCTTAAAGAAGGCAGCAGCATAAGCATCAGCAGCGACGATATCTGTCGAAGCAATCACCTCGCCGATATCCTCTGTCTTCCCGGGTCCCTTTGGCCCATTGGTCGTGAGGATGCGGATGGCATCCATCACAACCAAGTCCGGCTTCCGGAGCGTATTGATATCGGCAATGCATTGATGAAGATCAATCTTATGCAATAGCTCCATATCCCAGACGATCCCGATGAAGTTCTTCATCCCGAGGGTGAGTTCCGTTGCAAAGTGATGTTTTGGGATAGGAAAATTGATGAAGACATCTGACTCCAGGACGTCTCGGAGCACTTCAGCAGACTTCAGTTTCTTCCCTTTTGGAATTTCGATCTGTTTATAGACATTCCTTCCATGGCCGGAGAGAACATCTGCCCCTGCCTTTTGGCCGGCTTCTTTAAGTCCTGATCTTGAAAAACAGAACTGGTAATTATCGCAGGTATGATCCCACACAGCGACCCGCTTTGCCCCTGCTTCATAGCACATTTTGATCAGTGCAGAGAGAAGCTCCGGGTTGTTGGTGCAGGCTTGTTCGGGTGTTCTCGCCCACGCAATATTTGCCTTAATCACTACCCTCTGCCCCTTTTTCACAAAGCGGCTCATCCCTCCCAGGGGAGTCATAGCAGCCTGGAGTAGTTTCGTTGGAGATCCTGTTTTCGCAATCACCAGGTCCGCTTCACTAGAGGCATGTGCCAGGCTTCCATAAAAGAATTTTTCTGGAAGCAGATGAGGTAATGTCACGGCAGCCGCCGCTCCTTTGATGAACTGCCTTCGGGTCAATTTCTGCTTTGGGGAATGATCCATGATGCCTCCTTCTTTTCTCTTAAATCCGAAGCACGAAATCCGAAATTCGAAACAATCTCAAATGGCCAAAATTTAAATGCTCGAAACAAAAAGGTTTGAATTTTGAAAATTCGAATTTGTTTCGGATTTCGATATTCGGATTTCGAATTTTTCTGACTATCCCTAGCTAGGGATTGATGATCAACCTTGAAGCTCCTTTATCTGTTCCGAACCAGATGCTGTTCTTATCCTCTGCCGCATAAAAGACATTATTGCTTAGAAGCCCATCCGCGGTGGTCAGAGCTTCCCACTGTCTGCTTGGCAAGTCGTAAAGGCTCACTCCGCTATCCCTGCAAATAATCGCCTTCTCTGTCGTGACGACTATGGATTGGATTCCACCATTCTTTAGGGAATCGGTTGACTCGAACCTCTTCCATTGGTCTGAAGCAGAATCATATTCAAAGAGACTGCCTCCAATTCCACCTGCCCATATCTTCTGGCCAACCTTCGCCAGGGCTTTGATCTCGATCTCTGTTAATCCTTCTTTCGACGAGTAGTTTTTCCAGCCCCTCTTTGCCTTCTGAAGTCGGCTGATCCCACTGCTCGTGGCCATCCAGATGAAATCAGGTTCAACCAGAAGGGAGTTGACGAAATTTCCAGAGAGGCCATCTCTAGTCGAGAAGAATTGCTTCCACCCATCTGTTTTCTTATCGAGCAGGGAAAGCCCTTTCTCGGAACCTACCCAGAGAGATTCTCCATCCACAGCGATCGCGTTAACCTTTTTGGCCCGACCGTCGTTGGTGTTAAACGTCTTCCACTGGGGGCTTCTTGCAGCAGAGTAGTAGGATATCCCTCCCCCGCCAAATCCGTAAAAATAGGTGCCAAACCAGAGACGGTCGTTATCCGGGGTGATCACGGATACATGATTATAGGCGAGGTGGTTCTTCCACCGGATGCTATCCCCATCGTCCACTTTGACAATGGGCTCCCCTTTGGTCGTGTAATGCTTATAAGTCTTTTTTGTTTTGTCGTAGAGGGTCGCCCCGCCTTCATAGATCCCGAACCAGACTGCTTCTCCCTGAACGGCAATCGCAAACACCATGTCGCTCGATAGTCCGTCTTTCTGCGTAATATGCTGGAAGGAAAGGGGTCTCTTTAACGGACCCGACATGGCAGGCGTCACCAAGAGGAAAGAAAAAACAAGAAAAAATAGGCTGGAGACTAAGAAAAGACGTTTCATTTTTTCCCCTTCCGTGTAAAGTATTATTAAATTATGTCGAATCATTCCGGAATTTTCAATATTTAGACGTTAAATCCCCCTGAAAAATTTCTGGTTGAACAAAAAAAATTTCGCCTCTTACCTTGACAATCGCCCATTAGATGATTAACTATTTGAAAACTCGATGTTTATTCGATCTTCTGAATATCCTCTGAATCCAAAGAAGGATAATCGTTAACTATCTGATTTTTAAACACTTTTAAGGAGGTGATGATTTAAATCGTCTATATAAAATCCTTTTTAAATTCTAAAAAGGTACCTATTCCCAGAAATTTCTAAGAAAGGAGAAGTAAGAAATGAAGATTAGGCCATTGCAGGACAGAGTTATCGTAAAAAGACTGGAGGAAGAAGAGAAAACAAAAGGTGGAATTATCATCCCTGATTCGGCAAAAGAGAAGCCACAGGAAGGGAAAGTCGTCGCTGTTGGAAAAGGAAAAGTCACGGACGAAGGGAAGGTCATCCCTCTCGATGTGAAGGTTGGAGACAAGATCCTCTTCGGAAAATACTCGGGCACTGAGGTGAAGATCGATGGTGTAGAACATCTCATTATGCGAGAAGAAGACATTTTAGGAATCATTGAAGGAAAATAGTTGCGAAACCCAATTTAAAGAAAGAAATGGAGGTTAGTAAAAATGGCAAAAGAACTAAAATTTGATCAGGAGGCCCGTAATGCCATATTGCGGGGAGTGAATGTTTTAGCCGATGCCGTCAAGGTGACCCTTGGCCCCAAGGGCCGCAATGTCATTCTAGAAAAGTCCTTTGGATCACCGACCGTCACAAAGGACGGCGTCACCGTTGCAAAAGAGATTGATCTTGAAGATAAGTTTGAAAACATGGGAGCCCAGATGGTCAAGGAGGTTGCCAGCAAAACCTCAGACACTGCAGGAGACGGAACAACAACCGCCACGGTTTTAGCCCAGGCAATCTATCGTGAGGGCATAAAGGTCGTTGTAGCAGGCGCCAATCCTATGGATGTGAAACGCGGGATTGACATGGCCGTTGAGGAGATCATCAAGGAACTGAAGAAGTTGAGCAAACCGACAAAGGATCCCAAAGAAATCTCTCAGGTCGGAATGATCTCTGCCAATAATGACGAGACCATTGGAAACATCATCGCCGAGGCGATGAACAAAGTCGGTAAAGAGGGCGTCATCACGGTGGAAGAAGCCAAGGGAATGGAAACCACGCTTGATGTAGTCGAAGGAATGCAGTTCGACCGCGGTTACCTCTCACCTTACTTCGTCACCGATCCAGATAAGATGGAGGCGATCCTTGAAAATGTCTACGTCCTTCTGAGTGAGAAGAAAATCTCGAATATGAAAGATATGCTTCCTATCCTCGAGCAGATCGCAAAAATGGGCAAACCCCTGTTGATCATTGCCGAGGATGTGGAAGGGGAAGCGCTTGCCACGCTCGTCGTCAACAAACTTCGTGGCACGCTCAAATGCTGTGCAGTCAAAGCCCCTGGGTTCGGAGACCGTAGAAAGGCTATGCTGGAAGACATTGCCATCCTCACCGGAGGCAAAGTCATCTCTGAGGACCTTGGAATCAAGCTCGAAAACATTAAACTGAACGATCTGGGCCAGGCCAAACGGATTGTCATTGACAAGGATAATACCACCGTGGTCGATGGCGTTGGCGATAAGGATGATATTGAGGCCAGAGTGAAACAGATCCGCGCACAGATTGAAGAGACCACTTCCGATTATGACCGGGAGAAGCTTCAGGAACGACTGGCCAAGATCATCGGCGGAGTCGCTGTGATCAATGTCGGTGCAGCTACCGAGACTGAAATGAAAGAGAAGAAGGCTCGTGTGGAAGATGCCCTCAATGCAACTCGCGCTGCAGTCGAAGAAGGGATCGTGCCTGGAGGCGGTGTGGCATACCTCCGCTGTGTTTCCTTACTGGAAAAGATGAAAGTGGAAGGGGACAAGAAGGTTGGTGTGGAGATCGTCCGAAAAGCTCTTGAGGAGCCCATCCGTCAGATCGCCAACAATGCAGGTCTGGAAGGGTCTGTTGTCTGTGAAAGAGTGAAAAATGAGAAGGGAGCGTTTGGATTCGATGCTTCGAAAGATGAATATACCGATATGATCAAAGCCGGTATCATCGATCCCACCAAGGTGGTCAGACTGGCCCTTCAGAATGCATCTTCTGTTGCCTCTCTGATGATCACCACAGAAGCTCTCGTAGCTGAAAAACCTGAGAAGAAAGCTGCATATCCTGCTATGCCTCCGGGGGGTGGAATGGGTGGCATGGGCGGTATGGGTGATATGTACTAAGAATCAGAAGATCAATCGAACACAAAAACGGCTTGGAAGTTGTTCCAAGCCGTTTTTTTATTCCCTGCCCCACTTTCATTCAAACTCACATGAACTTTTTTCAATTTCTATTGTCTATCTAACAGGATACGGTTGAAAAACAGGAACGAAAATAGAGAAACCGTTGGAACTATTGAATTCTATAGCTGGAATATAAATTTTTTCCTTGCAATTAAACTCAAAGGGAATTAATATTTTGTCCAAAGTGGAAGCGAGAGAATTACCTATCGATTTTCGACATCTCGAAACATTTTGTCGAGTTGCCACTTTAAAAAGTTTTTCAAAGGCGGCAGAAGACCTCTTTCTCACTCAGCCTACGGTAAGCGGTCACATCCTCGCCCTGGAAAAATCTTTGTCGCTCCGTCTCTTCGACCGAACCGGGAGAGAAGTCCGTTTAACAAAAGCAGGAGAGATTTTTTATCGGTTTGCCCTTAACATTCTCACCTCTCGGAAAGAGCTGATCAATGCCCTCAGTGAATTTTCTAAGGGAATCAGGGGTGAGCTTTCTCTGGGAGCAAGCACCATCCCCGGAGAATATCTCCTGCCCAGATTGATGGGCGATTTTAAAAAGGAGCATCCCCAGTTTACTATCTCCCTCAAAATTGCAGACACCAGGGAGATCGTCCAACATGTGCTGGAAGGGATCGTTGAGTTCGGGGTAACAGGCGCAAAGCTGAATCATCACGCTCTCCATTATGAAACATACACAGAGGACGAAATCATCGTCGTCAGCTCCCCGGGCCATTTTCTCAGCCGCAAGAAAAGAGCTGGGATCGAAGTTCTGCTTAAAGAACCCTGGATCATTCGTGAGGAGGGTTCAGGAACACAGATGGCGGTCGAAGAAGGATTGAGAAAAAAGGGCAGCAGCCTAAAACAATTTCATGTGGTCATGGAAATGGGTAGCACTTCTTCTTTAAAGGAGGGGGTGAAGGCGGGATTAGGTCTTGCCTTCATTTCAAAGAAAGCCGCAGAAGAAGAGTTGAACCGGAAGGTTCTTTTAAAAATCGATGTGGAGGGGTTGGGCCCTATCCTCCGACAGATTTATATCGTCATGCATCGGGGGAGGACGCTTTCTCCCATTGGCATGGCATTTCTTAAATTTCTTAGAAATAGCAAGAAGGAGCAAGACAGGTAAATGTCCTGGCTGATCACTCTGGGGATTTCCATTCTCTTCCATCTGATTGTGGCTATTCTGTTTAGCCTCAATCCCTGGCCCAACCTGATTCAAGCCCGCCCCATGGTTTATACGGTGACCCTGATGCCTGTTTCCATCCCTGAACCCCAAGTCCTTCCCGCTCCTGTACCACCCGTCGCCAAGGAAGAAAAACCCAAACCGGTTGAAAAGAGAAAACCCATTGAAAAACCAAAAAAGGACAGCATCGTTGAAAAAGTAAAGAAGAAGGAGAGGGAAAAAGAATCAATCGATCGTCTGCAGGAGGCACTCGAGGAGATTCGCAAAAAAGCTGCCCTTGACGAGATAAAGAAACGGATGGCCAAGAGGGAAGTGGCACCTCCTGTCCCCCCTCCCCCTTCCCCTGTCACTCCTCAGGTCACTCCTCAACCGACCCCTCCTGCACTCTCCCCATCCCTCCGGGAGTCGAAACTGAACGAATACTATGGCCTCCTTTGGGCAAAGATTAAACAGTCTTGGACCATTCCTGAAAATATCCTGAAAGAAAAGGTTGACTTGGAAGCCATTATTATCATAATAATAGAACGGGACGGCAGGATTCAAAAATCATGGTTTGAAAAAAAATCTGGAAATGCGTTATACGACCAGATGGCCATGCGGGCAGTGATCAAGGCGGACCCTCTGCCTCCCATCCCAAAAGATTTGAACCAGGAAAGTCTCGAACTAGGAATTCGTTTTTACCCGGATTAAGAGATGATCAAATATTTCATTAGCCTTCTCATCGTATTTTGCATATTCATTCCCTCGGGCGAAGCGCGGGTCTATCTTGACATCACGGACCCCACCTTCACCCAGATCCCCATTGTCCTTCCGAAATGGAAATCCATGGAGAAGACTCCGCCAGCCCTCACGGCAAAGATCTATGAAGTCCTCGCCAATGATTTCTCCATTTCCGGGTTTTTCAGGGTGATTGATCATTCGCTTCTTCCATCCTATCTTAAAGAGAAGGAAGGCATCCCCACCACTCTCTCCATGCGGGATTGGGCCTCAGCAGGCGGAGAAATCCTCCTCGCTGGAGAGGCGACCCTCCATGAGAATGGCCTCAATCTCACGTTGAAATTTCACCTCATCGATCTGGTGGAGCAGAAACACCTGACAGGCAACCAATACAATGGCCAACTCCAGAACCTTCGAAATATGGTCCACCGGATCGCTGATGAGACCATCCTCCATCTCACCGGAGAAAAAGGAGTTCACAGTACGAAAATGGCCTATGTGGTTCGGCAGGGAGAGGGACGAGAGATCTTTGTCGCTGATTTCGATGGCGCCAATATAAAGCCTCTCACCCAGAATCAGTCGATCAATATCTCACCGGCATGGACACCTGATGGCCAGAAAATCGCTTTTACCTCTTACCTTAAACGGAACCCGGATCTCTACCTGATTGACTTAGACGGAAAGAACATCCGGCGATTCTCTTCTTATCCGGGGTTAAACGTTTCTCCTTCCTGGTCGCCTGATGCAAAACAGATTGCCTTGATGATGGGAAAGGAGGGAAAATCGGATATCCACCTCCTTGACGCCAAAGGGGAAAATCCGAGGAAGCTCACCAGTGGACATGGAAATGAATCCACACCGAGGTGGTCACCCGATGGTCAACGGATTGTTTTTTCTTCCGACCGTTCGGGCTCCCCTCAAATCTACATCATGTCTGCCGATGGCTCCAATGTCCGCCGCCTCACGTTTGAGGGAAACTATAATACCAGCCCCTCCTGGTCGCCCAAGGGAGACCGGATCGCCTTCTGCGGAAGAGTCGGAGGCGAATTTCATATCTTCACCATCGGAGCCGATGGGTCCGGACTTAGAAAATTGAGCCCTAACGGCAGCAACAATGAAAGTCCTGCTTGGTCGCCGGATGGCCGTTACATCGCTTTCAGCTCAACCCGGTTAGGGGGATCGAGAATCTTTATCATGAACGCCAATGGATTGAACCAGAGGCCACTCACGACATCGAAAGGAGGTGAATCAAGCCCGGCCTGGTCCAAGCGCTTTTAATAACGATCTATTTTACAAAACGGTAAACCCCGTTAGAAATCTTCGTCTTTCCAACGGGATGGCTCACCCTGTAAGACCTTCGGTCTCTTACGGGGCTCCCATGGGGCTTCAAACCCCATGGTCGATCAAAAGGACATTAAATCATCCCCGCTACAAGCAACGGGGCTTTCTGACGGGGTAAAGAGAGGAGGCTAATCATGAAGAGAAAAAGCTATATTGTCTCAATCATTTTCATACTCTGTATGGGCTTAATCCTGATGGGCTGCCCCAAAAAAACAGTGGTAAAGGATGAACCTTCGACCAAAGAGGCGGCAAGAGTCGAAGCTGAACGGAAGGCCAAGGAGGAGAAGGAGAGGGAAGCCAGGAGAATAGCAGAAGAGAAGGCAAAGGAGGAATCAAGGTTAAGGGAAGAAGCCACCAAAAGGGAATTGGAAAGGAGCCTCCAGGCCAAGACAACTCCCGGCGTTGAGGGAGTAGTCTATGAAAGCAGTCTCCTCAAGTCTGTCCATTTCGACTTTGATAAATATGATATCCGCCCTGCCGATGCCGAAATCTTGAAAGCAAATTCAGCCTTCTTAAAAAAATATCCCAATGTGAAGATCCAGATAGAAGGTCACTGCGATGAGAGAGGAACCAATGAATATAACCTCGCCCTCGGAGAGAGAAGGGCAAACAGCACTAAAAAATATCTGAATTCTCTTGGAATCGCAGCAGACCGGATCTCCACGATCAGTTATGGTGAGGAGAAGCCCCTCGACCCCGCTCACAATGAAGACGCCTGGGCGAAAAACCGGAGGGCTAATTTCTTGATCACGGCGAAATAGGAGAGGGCTTTAAAAAACGATACTTTGCCCTCTGATTTCACAGATTGTCCTTTATTGATCAATACATTTATAATCTGTGTAATCAATCCTCAATCGGTGTAATCAGAGAGTTCTGGACTTTTTCAGAAATCTCTCAGAAGGAGAACCGATATGAAAAAGGGTAATCTTAAGAGATGGGGTATCCTCCTCGGGGTGATGTTGTTGATGTATGGTTGCGCCACCTCGGGCGATGTCCAGATTCTTGATAAGGATATCCAGAGGCTCAATTCACAGATGAGCCAGGTCCAAAAAGAGAGGGAGCCGGTTAAAAAAGAGATTGAAGCCCTCCGAGCGGAATTGACCGCCTTTAAAAAGGAGACTGAAATAAATCACTCCTCCATGCAAGCAGAAAACCAGAAGACCAGAGCTGACCTCCTCCTTCGCATCGAGACGCTTCAATCTGAGATTCGGAACCTCTCCACAGGTGTGGATGAGTATAAGGAGTTGAGCAAAACTCCCTCCAAGGAGATTGCCAGGACAAAACAGGAGGTTGAGGTCCGGCTAAGAATTCTGGAAGAAAAAGGAAAGGCCTTTGATGAGAAGAACCGGTCTTTTGAAGAGAAGAATCGATCTTTTGAAGATAAGAGTCGGTCCGTTGATGAACGCCTGAGGGCAATGGAAGACCGTCTCAAGGGTTTGGACACAAAAATGGCGAAGCTGTCCGAGGTGGAAAAACCGCCCCCGCCGAAAGAGCCTCCGGTTGAGCCGAAAACGGTCTCTACCACCGCAGGAAATCTCTACAGGGATGCCTATGAGACATTCCAGAGGGGAGATCTGGATGGAAGCCGGAGAAAATTTGAAGCCTTTCTCAAAACCTATCCCAACATGGAGCTCTCGGATAACGCTCAGTTCTGTATTGGTGAAACCTACTTTCAGAAAAGAGATTATGAAAAGGCCATCCTTGAATACGAAAAGGTAATCGTCAAGTACCCCGAAGGGGACAAGGTTTCCGCGGCCCTGCTCAAACAGGGTCTTGCCTTTTTAGAACTCGGAGATAAGACGAATGGCAGAAACCTCCTCAAGCGTGTGACCGACCGGTACCCTCAATCCGAACAGGCTGACATCGCCCGGAAAAAATTAGAAACCCTCAAATAGATATCGGAACCTCTTTATCACCCGGGGAGGGCAACTCATCTAAAGGCGCCCTCCCCTCTTCCCACTTTCTTCCCAAAGACAAAAATGGCTTACATGATTATCCCTCTTGAGCAAATTAGTTCTCTCATCCAACCATAAAAAGTCTATAAAGTTTATTGACAAATTATATCCTCTTTGCTATTATTCTGTTGGAGGTAAAAGAAGATGGCTAAAGTCATGATATCGTTGCCTGAAGGATTTTTATCCGAAATTGACAAAGCAGCCCAAGCTGAGCATCGTACCCGGAGCGATCTAATCCGGGAAGCCCTTAGAGAATATTTCCGCGGAGGGAAACGACCCAAAAATCCCATTGAGAATCCTCGGGTCCGAGAAGCCTTTGAAACACTCCGCTCCTTGAACTGGAAGGAGAAATTTGACTCGACAGAGGTTATCAGAAAGATGCGCGACAACAGGTATTCTGAATGATCCCCTTCATTGTTGACTCCTCTGTTGTTTTTAAATGGTATCGTCAGCCCGGGGATGAAGACTACGTGTCTCAAGCGGTCTCAATCCTCGAACGCCATCTCCATGGAAAAATTGAGATTCATGTGCCGGACTTACTTTTTTACGAATTGGGGAACATCCTTCGATTTAAGGAAGGCCTTGTGTCCAAAGATGGACTGACAATCTTAAAAGAAACCTTTGGACTTGACCTTCAGATATATCCCATCGATCTACCTCTTGCTGAAGACGCTTACCAAGTTTCCCGGGAGTACAAGATAACCTTTTATGATGCATCGTTCGTTGCCCTCTCCCGCCTCCTCAACGCTTCCTTCATTACCGCTGACAAGAAACTATTTGAAAAAATACAACCTTATCCAAGAGTCATTTTCCTTGGTAATGTTTAATGATGGGCTTCTCATCGGGCTCCACAGTTTTCCTCAATCATGGAAACCGTTGCCGATTTTCTCACGCAAACCCGTTCCTGTCATCACTGGCCAGACTGAAATTCTTTGCATTCCCTGAATTGACCTTTTAAAATGCTAAGCAAAACATTAACCTCACCAACCACCTTCAGACCTGCAATATTCCAAGCCAGATCCCATAGCTCTTCTCTTAATATTTATCCTTCTCTTACCCCTCTTTAGCAAAGAGGGGCACGGGGAGATTTTATAATCTGAACCCGTCCCCGATTTTCTTTTTGCAGCTCCTCGGCGATTTCCTGGACGATGAGGGGGCTATCGCCCCCCGCCCGATTATTGATGATCAGTCTCATCCTCTTATTTAGCCCGATCCCATTCATAATGATTTCAACTGCATCATCGATCATTTCAGGGTTCATCATTCCCTCCACCATCTTATCAAAGGGAAAGTCCTTGGTATACGAATCCTCGTAGCTCATGCGCAAGGGTGTCATCAGAATGAATCGCTCATACCAAAGAAGTAGGTTATAGCTGAGATGAGGCTCTATGTGCCACGAGCTTTGCTTTATTCTCGGATGCCGAACTTTTTAGGGAGGACACATCAGCCGAAACTTAATGACATATGAAGATGTGACCCCGTATGTTTAGCCCATATCCTATGATGTTGAATGTTGCGGCCTGCCCCCTCTATTCCTTTTCAATCCATGGGTTATCGACAAAAAAAAGTAGGGGCCCTCGATGCCCCTACTTTCATTGAGTCGCGTTAGAATCGAAATGTCTATGGTTTATTACAACATAGGGCCGCTACGTCTCGGCAGTTCGTATAGGTCTGAATCAGAGTTTCATTAAAATACACTGTGATATTGTAATTTGAGGAAATCACTATTCTGACAGTATATTCGCCAGAAATGGCAACGATCTCGCCTGCGGTAGGGCAAGCATCACCCATCGGAATAAATATTGGAGTAGGGGTGGTGATCGTTACCCAATCGCCGAGACAAGATGGTTTGATCCTCCCCGAAATAGTGATCGTTGTACCCGTTGAGGATGGTACGAATTCTATCTTAAATTGTTCACACTCCATATCGATGGGGCTTCCACCTGATGTGCCAGATAGGGTTCCTGAAACTTCTATTGTCCCACTGATGAGATGATCTGCCTCCATGGTAAAGCCAGTGATCGTGATCATAAGATCTTTTATAGTGACATCCTCGCCTGTGTTTGTATTGGAATAGGTTAACTCTGGCACGGATATCTTTATCTTCGTAGGGTCACTCAAAGGACCTTCAAATATGATCTGTATCATGCCATTTATCGAACATCCAAATTGAGTGCATGAATCAAACGTCATCTGAATTTTCAGATCAATAATCTGAGAAGGGTCCGTGGGTAGGGTAGGCCCATCCCAAGTTACTTTTAAGGAGATCGTCCCACTTTCTTCGCATTCCATAGAGGGCAGTGAAATAGCATCCTTGTGGTATGGGATGATGAAATGACCAGGGGTGGTTGTGCTCATTTTGATGTTGCCTGGGTAATTTCCAATAGGAGATAAAGAGTTTAAATCGGTGATGAGACCTAAGAGATTAAATGTTTGAACGATTGCGCCTGCGACCATTGGAGTATTCGATGCCGTGAATATTGAATCGGTTCCTTTTCCAGTGAGTGCTATCTCCGTGATGGATGCATCCGGATCATTGGAGGTTATTCTCAGGGTCGCGGTCTTTAAACCGATGGAGGTCGGTGAAAAGGTAACGGAAAAGGAATATTGACCTCCCGGGCTTAGAGTCAAGGTTTGTTGCCTGCTTCTCGTCATGCTTCTCGTTATCTTGAATAATCTTGCATCTGTTCCTAACAGTTCTATTTTCGTCAATTTTAGATTACCCGTCCCATTGTTCATAATGGTGAATGATGCAGGCGGTGAGCTTTGTCTTACTCTCACATCTTTAAAATCATAGAAGGTCGGAGAGATGGAGATATCGGGAAGTTCAAATCTTGCTGTGACCTCCTTGCTTTGGTCCATCAATATCGTACATTGAGGGCTTGTGATACCAGTACACTCAAATCCATCCCAACCCAAAAAAGTTGAATATGGATCCACGGTGGCTTTCAGAACTATTTTCCTATTATGGTCGAACAGGGCGCTATCTTGTGGACAGTCGGGGCCACAGTCTATCCCTACCGATGAGCTCTGCCTGCTCCCCATGCTGCTTCTCGTTGAGCTTTTTACACTTCCTTTACCATTTCCAGACTTGGTGAGGACAAGGGTTGGTTTCAATTCAAAGATGGCGGTGATATTTTTATCATGGTCCATAGTAAAAGAACAGCTTGGTTTCGTAACGCCACTACAAGGATCTCCAGACCAGCCTGCAAAATATGAATTCTCATTGCCGGAGGCGTTCAGGGTAATCCTCTTATTTTCTTGATAGTTCTCTTGACAATCCACCCCGCAATTTATAAGATTGTCCGAACTCTTGACTATCCCAGTTCCGGAGCCTGAAAGAGTGACGGTCAGCTCTCCCTCACCATGAGCTATTGAATTCAGAGAAATCCCTACAAAAAACATTAACAGAATTAAAGGCCATTTTGGGAATCGCATTTTATCACCATTCATAAAATTACCTCCTGTGCATTTATTGGATAGTCAATTTAAATTTTCCTTCTTATAGAATAGGAAGGGTAGAAGAGAGGGCTCTGAAATATTTGAAAGACCGTGTCATGTTGGATTTTCCATTTGAATTCTTTTTACAAAACAGATTTTCGTTTAATATTGCATGGTTAAAAGCAAGCAATTATTAAGCCAAACTTTGATAGCTCTCCCATTTTTTAATTGTTTGTAAATGTTAGGTTTTTTTGTTTACCCTGAGTCCCAATTTTTAGATAAATTGAAAAATGTTTCATGTTTTTGAAAAATTGTCCTCATTTGAGGCAATTCGTCTCTTATTAACAAGATTGTTTAAGCACTGGTTTTATAGCAACATCTGAACCCAAATTATTCAGAAGGTTAATCTTTCATGGACATCCGGGGCATATTAGAGGATTGAAAAGACGGTGACTCCTAAGGTGAACAAGGGTGCGGTTGCCTACTCCGGAGGATTGGATTCCTCCCATCTCCCCGGTCTATACATCCCCCATCAAAGGGGGAGGAGATAATTTATTGGTATCACAAAATATTTTGATGCCTTCAGTCTTAAGGGAACCTCTAATAATTCAGATTCATCCGGCTTTTTTATGGGTGCTTTTCCCCCTCTTAAGTATAAGAGGGGGGGAGGGGGAGTTATGAAATACCTTCAGAATGACCCGGCATTAAAGCAACGACGAAGGGAATTGAGGCGTAATCAGACGGATTCGGAAAAGGCCCTTTGGGCATACCTCCGAAACAAGCAGTTCTATGGAATGAAATTTTTCCGCCAATACAGCATTGGGCCTTATATTTTAGATTTTTATTGTCCAAACATGAAACTCGCAGTAGAATTAGACGGGGGACAGCACAACCGATGCAAGGCTAAGAAATATGATGCCGTTCGTTCAGAATACCTGAAAGTCAAGGGGATTGAGGTTATGCGGTTTTGGGACAATGAGGTATTGCTTGATATGGAAAGCGTCCTATCTGAGCTGGGACGAAAAGTAACCCCTCCCCACCTCCCCTTAACCTAAAGGGAGGTTACCCACTCAATTCCCGGATGAACCATAATTCAAAATTCGTCACTCCGGTGAAAACTCGGTTTCGAGTCGCAACGACCGGAGTCCAGTCATTTCAATCCCGCCAAAAGCGGGACTGGATTCTCCCGATAAAGATCGGGACCGGAATGACATTTTTAGAGGTAGCCTTAAGTGTGTCCCACAATCAGGGCAGAGCCGGGGGTTTACCTAGTTGCTAATTACATCTTTGAACAAGTTGACTGAATTTTTCAGTCACGAACTGTGGCCTGGATTTAAGATTTGAGCTACCGTTGCCTGCCCTGAGATCATTTCTCTGAATTTACAATCCAAGGCCTAACACCGGAGCCTTACTAAAATTTCCCTTTTTGTAACTCCTCGGCGATTTCCTGGGCGATGATGGGGCCATTGCCCCCCGCCCGATTATTGATGATCAGTCTCATCCTCTTATTTTGCCTGACCCCTTTCATAATGATTTCAACTGCATCATCGATCATTTCAGGGTTCATCATTCCTTCCACATTCTCATTAAAGGGAAATGCCTTGGTATACGAATCCTCGTAGCTCATGCGCCTGGGTGTCATCAGACGGATAATACAATCTCCTCCCGAATTAAAAAACCTCCCCTTCGTCTTAGAAAACTGCTTAGACAGAGGTGGAAGCCATGTCCAGTGGGAGTAAACCAGCCCTACCCCATGTTTCTCCAGGACATCAAATACAGGTTCAGCTAAATACGCCTCTGTGCGAAGTTCAACATGGTAGCGCTTATCCTTAGGAATGGCATTAAAAAACGCATCCAGAGCTTTCGCCATCTCGTCCGGTTCAACCCGCTCCTTTTTAGGGTGATACTCCTGCTCGAACATAAATCCCCTCA
Organism: Deltaproteobacteria bacterium; assembly: GCA_016875195.1. GTDB lineage: Bacteria > Desulfobacterota > BSN033 > BSN033 > UBA1163 > RBG-16-49-23. The sequence goes on along the minus strand of VGRY01000021.1, from coordinate 28,683 downwards.
AGTTAGAACTTAAAATCTCAACCGCTGGTTTATAAAACTGGTGGGTGAAGATTTGAGAATTCAGATAGGCTTCGTTCTCAACAAACTTCCCGCCCTGCCGGATTCTTCTTGCAAAGATCAACTGGGGGACCTTGAGAATGAGTTGGTCATCTTTTTTCAAATGTTGCTGGTATTCTTTCAGGGTAAAATAGTTCGGGGTCGGTTTTCCGTTTTTGTCCAGAAGCAATCGGTAAAAGGTAAAGTCAATCTCCAGGATCGGGAAGTGTTCAAAATATTCTTCGACGCTTTCAACAGGGAGAACTTCTTCGGTAAAGGTTTTTTCTCCTATTTTATGAGTACGGTGCTTAATCTCTTTGCTGTATCGCCCCTCCGAGTAAACCTGCCCAATCCATCCTGCATACCGATCACTCGCCATCCCTATGGAGATGTTTGGATGGAGGTCCCTAAAGCGATATTTCTTAAGGTCAGATTCCTCTTCAGTGGTCATCTGGATGTTTTATAGAACCGAAGTAAAATACCTTTCAATAAATGAATCGCTCATACCAAAGAAGTAGGTTATAGCTGAGATGAGGCTCTATGTGCCACGAGCTTTGCGTTATTCTCGGATGCCGAACTTTTTAGGGAGGACACCGAATCTCAATTTTTAAGTCTGACCCCAAAGCCTTACCCTCACGGGAGGTCATGCCAAGAAAATAGACCTGACCCCAGAGCCAAATAGCTCAATGGCCCCCAAAATGGCTAACCTTGGAGCGATGATACCCCATTTCACTTTACGAGATTCAATTCTTTCTTAATTTCCTCTGAGAGCCAATGTCGAATCAAGGTTTGATAAGGGACCGATTTCGTCGTTGCCAATTTCCTAATGGCCTGGACCTGAAGGGGATCTATTTTAATCGTTATATTCTGGAGTCTCCTTTTTCTCCTTTTTGAAACAATATCGCGGCGGAGTTGTCCTCCCAAGCTAAATTCAACAGGTTCCTCCAGAAGCTCATCCAGAATGTTTACCTGGTCATAGTAATCCGCCCACTGCTTCTCTCTCTCCTTCTTCACGGCCCCTCACCTCCTATGCTTTCTATAATATTGAACTTCTGATCGGCTCATATCCCAACCTGTGATTGGGCGTACGATCCCTTTGGATTTCTTCTCGAAAATCACAACCAGATACCTTCCTGCGTCGGTTGGACCCATGGCCACATAATGTCCCTTTTTGGTCTTGCGAAAGAGAGGTCTATGAACAAAGACTTCTTCGGCTTCCTCCGGTTCAATTCCGTGGCCGAGCTCGAAATGAAGAACATTACCTTCATCCCACTCAAACTCTGAGATCTGCAATCGAGGCTCCTAGATGGTCATACATAGTATTACATTTATTGTGGGAGATGTCAAGATTCTTAACAGGGACTTACCGGACAGCCAGTCAACGGCTGTGGAGGTCTTGACTGAAAAATGAAGTACCTAAAACAACCGATACAGTAAAGACTTGGTTTTTGAAACCTTTTGTGTTTGACTGAATTTTTCAGTCAGACACCTTGGTCTGGATTGAAGATTTAGAGCTGCTGTTGCCACCCGAGATCCTTTCCCTAAATTCACAATTCAAGGCCTGACACCGGAGCCTTTTTCTTTTCTTATATTAGGAAGGACACATCAGCCGAAACTTAATGACATATGAAGATGTGACCCCGTATGTCTCGGCATCCAGACCGATACCGACCACAGCAACGAAATGGTCACCACCTACTATTCGGCACCTGTTTTGATGAAGAGATGAATAGGAAATCATTGGAAGAAGGTTTTCAATCCAACCATGATCAAGATCAGAACCAAAACAGAGAAGAGGATCATTCGGAGAAATCTAATATGGGTCTTTCGGCTAACATGAGCTCCTAAGAGAGCCCCAATGACTGAGCCTGAAACAACGAAAAAGGTAATGGTGAGATGAATGTGCCCAACTTTAAATTTTGCTGCAATGGTTCCCATGGATGAAATCAGTATAATCAGTAGAGAAGTCCCGATTGTTACTCGAAGCGGGATCCCCAGAAGGTAGATCACCAAGGGAATCATGATAAATCCCCCTCCGATACCCAAAAGGCCAGCCAGAGAACCACCTCCAACACCAATCACAACCCCAAGGGCCTTGTTGAAATTGCCCTTCTTGTAGTCATTGTTCTCCAACTTAAGCGGAATCAAGAGAATTATAATGGTCAGGAGAACTACCAAAAGGTAAATGATCTGTATGTCGTAGGTAGACAAATGGACAGATAGGAAAGAACCTGCGAATCCTCCTGCAACGCCTGCCAGCCCCAACAACGCCCCAGCTTTTAGATCGATATTCCCGCTTCGGTAATGGGAAAACACGCCTGTCGCCGAGGCGATACACACATGGACGAGATCCGTTCCCGTGGCAAGCTTGAGAGGAACCCCTCCAATGAAGGTGAGAAGGGGAAGTATAATCACCCCTCCTCCCAGACCGAGCAATCCCGAAAGGAACCCACCTGTCAGACCAATCAAGGGTAGAAGAGGCAGGGAGACATTCTCCATCTTTTCTTATAGAGTTCGGTAATATTGGGTCAGGATCTTGAGAACTTCAGGCCGGCTGAACTCTTCGGGTATCGAATCTCCATCGGCCAGTTTCTTGCGTAGTAACGTCCCGCTCAATATCAGATGATCCCCCTCAGGGTGAGGGCAGGTTTTATAAGAAGCCATCCCTTTGCAGCGGTAACAATAGAAGGTCCAGTCAATCTTTAGGGGTTTAATCAAGAGAATATTGGGGGGAATTTGATCGAAGATCTCCTGGGCTTCAAATGGACCATAATAGTTACCAACACCTGCATGATCCCGTCCCACAATGAGGTGAGTCGCTCCATAGTTCTGCCTGAATATCGCATGGAGCAGTGCCTCTCGTGGCCCGGCATAACGCATCTCTAAAGGATAACCTTTCTGGATAACTCGATCCTTTGGAAAATAGTGCTCGACTAAAACATCAACGCATCTGACTCGGATTTCGGCTGGGATATCTCCTTCTTTGAGATTTCCAATAAGCTGATGAATGAAAAGCCCATCGCAAATCTCCAAAGCAACTTTAGCGAGATATTCATGGGAACGATGCATTGGATTTCTGAGCTGTAAGGCGGCGATCGTCTTCCACCCTTTTTCCTGAAAGAGTTTACGGGTCTCTTCCGGGGTGGCATAGATACCATCAAACCTTTTTGGATACTCACCTTCGCTCAACACCTTCACCGGACCGGCAAGAATGACTTCTCCTTGTGCCATCACCTTGGCCACCCCGGGGTGCTTGATATCATCGGTTTTAAAAACCTTTTTACACTCATAAACCTTATCGATCTGATACTTTTCTTGGACCGCCATGATGCCCATGAGTTCGTTGTCTTCTCTATCGAACAAAGTGATTTCCTGACCTTCCTTCAAGCCCTTGGCAACCTCCTTATCCACCGAGAGTGTAATTGGAATTGGCCAGAGGGTTCCATCAACCATTCTCATCTCATCACAAACCCTTTTCCAGTCAGCCTTTCCCATAAACCCTTCAAGAGGGCTGAAGGCTCCAATCCCCATCATAATCAAATCATCCCTTTCCCGGGTTGACATCTGAACTTTTTGAAGTGTTTCTGCTTTCTTCTTGCCCTCTTTTAGTGCTTCACTCTTAAGGATTAAAGGGGTAAGTTTCCCCCCATGAGGTAATATAAGTTCTGGCATGTCTAACGAACCTTCATTTTCAATATTTTGCTTGGTAATTGAATCATTGGAATGTGTTTGGATTTTGCCTGCCTGCCGGTAGGCAGGGAAATTGGAAATTGGGATTTTCCACATCTGCTGTGTGGGCTACATATATCCTAACTGTCGCATTCGTTCCATGGCCTTCTCTTTATCCTGGCGTCTCCCAGCTCTCTCTTCAGTATTCTCCAGATCCTGTTTCCAGGCGGGAATCCCTTCCATAGAGATGAGGCTGGTAGTCTTGGCTCCTAAGGAACGATACCCCTTTTCATAAAGAGGGCAATATGGAATCTTGAAAGCCGCATAAGTATCCCAAAGATCCTTCTCCGTAAAATGGAGAATCGGGCGAATGCGTGTATGCTCCGGTATCAATTCTCCCTCCTCCTTAAACTCAAAATAGGGATCGTCAAACCGAGCTGGATGTTCGTCCCACCTCAACCCCTGAAAAATCCCCTTGATTCTGTTTCGCTCTAGAAACTGATTGAAGACGACGGTCTTCATCAGATGGTTCCCCACATAGGATTCTGCCTCGAAGGGAAATTCATCCTCCTCAAAGCCGATGCGCTTCAGCTCCTCGCGATTCCTTTTATTTAAGTCCTTCACACTCACTAAGGTATTCAGCCTGTAGTCTGCTGTTTTTAAGACATCTTCGTTTCGGCAGACCTCCAGCGGTACGTTCCACTCCTTCTGCATCCTTTCGACAAACTGTTCGATCTCCTCAAATTCGTCCCCTTCACCGATGATCATGGTTTTGGGAATGGGGATCCCTCTTTCCTGGCAGACCTGCCGGATGATCCAAAGTCCTAATCCGCTGTCCTTTCCACCTGTCCATGTGATCCCCAACTCTTCGGGTTTAAATTTATCGAGGGCCTGCCTCACGATCTCTTTCGATATCTCCACCAATTTTGCACATTGTCTCTTTCTCTTCTCACTAATCACTCTGTCAAACGCCATCCTTGCTCCTCCTCTTTTTTGTTATGTGACGTGGAATGCTAGATGAGGTTCATCATGAGGTTTCTCACGAAGACCTTACCGCTGTTATTAATGGAAACACGAAATTCCGCATAAGTCGCCAAAGGGGGGACTCTCACCTCGAAGATGTCATGGGTCCAGTCGTTGGTTCCTGTTAGATACTCTCCAGCCGGAATCAACGTAATATCACGATAAAGGCTTCCTCCATAGCTATCAAAAAAGTCGACCATGAAACAGGCAGCCCCTTTCACGTCGACGGTCTTGATATCCCCCCCGATTCGATAAGTCGTCCCTGGTTTGACTGAAATAGCCTGCTGAAGGAAAAGCGCCCCCGGCCTGTCAAACTCCAAGCCAGGGCAGGGATTCGGTTTCTGATCGGTGTCCCATATCACTTTCCCTCCACCTTCGGATAGACGTCTGCCCACCACCCAGTGCAAAGGGGTCCCCTCCCCCCCCATCTCTTTAAAGAAACCATTGGTCAAACGGGCATAGATCGGGGCAGGCCTTCGATAATTCCTGAATAACCACACGATATTTCCGATCCGGTCCACCTCAATCACCTGATGATGGGCTGTACAGGCGATGAGAAACGTTCCCTCTTGGGTGGCCTGGGTGATGTAAAACCTGTCCACATGTCCTGTTTGAAATGTCCAGACGGGCTTCCCGTCCGGAGACACCTCGATGATCCGGTGGTTCTTGCTGTCCGTGACCACGGTATTGCCGTTTTCCAGTCTAATCCCGCTCCTCGGCCACCACAGGGTTTCAATGGTTCCATCTCCATACGACCAAACAATCTCTTTGTTTCGGTTAATTTCGAGGACCCGATTTCCGTCAGAATCTGCAATGAGGATATTTCCATTGGGGAGAGCGTTGGCGTTATGGGGATGCTCAAGTTCTTTTTCGAAAGCCCAGAGGATATGCCCCTTTCGGTCTATCTCAATGCAACGGTCATTGTTTCTATCGGTCAGCAGGATGGAACCATCCTCCAGTTCGAAGGCCTCATTCGGGTAGTGAAGGTGAGACCCGTCGGATAAATTTCCTGTCCCACCACCCCATTCGTCGGAAGTCATCACGATCTTCTTGTCGGGAGTCACCTCAATCAACCGGTCGTTCGTCGTATCGGTAATTAAGGTATTTCCATTTTTCAGGCGCCGACCGCTGTGAGCAAATCGGAGTCCTTCATTGTAATGCCAGACGATATTTCCATCCCAATCCGCCTCGATCAATGCTCCTCCGGTGAATGGTAAATCCGGAAGGGGCCCTCCTGGCGTGAGAATACCGTAAAGGAGATTGCCATTGGGTAAGAGGACTGCGTGCATCCTGACCCAGCCGTGCAACTTCCATCGATGGAGAAGCAGGCCTTGCATATCGATTAACCAGGTGGTGCTTGGATTTGGGGCCATAGGAGTAAACAATGTAAAACCTTTCCATGCCAAGTCCGGCCGGTAAAATGTGACACCCTGTAGTGCTCTTCTTGCGTAGGTCATTTCGATCCCCCTTATATCAAGCCTTCTAAGCCTTTACCCTTCCATCCGCAAGCCGGCAATTTCTCTTCCTTTTATGATCGAATAAAACCAAAAAGCTTTTCATTGGCCAGACGTACGTCTTATATCCATTCTTCTTCAGGACAAACGTATTCCTTCAAGCCCAAAACTGATCTGCATTAATTTGTTTGCCGTAGCCAAACAAATCATCCAGTTGAACCATAAACCGATTCACCCATGGCAAGTTCCTAACCTGCCATCTTACAAAATCATGGATCAGACCTTGCGGTTTGTTATAAGGACAGACCCGTATACAATTCGCGCAGCCCATTCGGATTCTTGACCAGAATTCGAAACACTTTTCATAATTCGAATACCATTTTAATATTCCGGAATGGTTTGAAATGTTCGGCCCTTCTGTGGACATGTGTTTATAAGAAATGGCTTGCGGAGGACAATGGATGGCGCATTTCTTACAAACCTGGCAGAACTTCGTGACTCCAAAGGGTTGATAGGAATCGTAGTGTAGCGGAAGATCTGTAAATACCTTGCACAGACGTACTCTTGGGCCAAATTTTTTGGTAATCAAAAGTCCATGCCTTCCTGCCTCGCCAAGCCCTGCTGCCATGGCCAGGGGAACACTGAGAGCTGTATCGTTTCCGCATGGGATAGCCCTATAACCAAGGTGGCGAATGAAAATGGCCATCAGGTTTGCTACAAAAGCCATCTGCGAATATCCCAATCCTGTTGCGGCCGCTTCTACTGCGCTCGGAGAGGTGCACATGGCTTTATAGTCCATTGCAAAGGCCATGACAATAGCATTCTGGCATCCCTCTGGTAGTTCTATTGGGTAGCGCTCTTGGGTGGCCTTATTGTACTCATGCGAGTAAACCCAGTTGGGATGAACTTTGCAAATACCCACGAGGTCCGCACCATAGAAGTGAGCCACCTTTTTAACAATATGGCTCATCTTTTCTGGAGAATCTTTCATCTGCCCTCCAAGTTCAGCCCAATGCCTAAACCTTGGCGCAACACCATCCCATGAATATAGCCCTGAGTTGCTTCGAACATTTCCAAAACCAGCACTCGCTTCCAAATTCCAGGCACCAAAGTGAAAGGCATGGTCTAGTCTTTGGAAACCGGGCTGTTCTCCATATTTTGCCTCTTTGTAGAATCGATGGCCAAAGGGCTTTACCTTATCATCCCAATCGCTCCTTTTAAACATCTCGTTTTTTTGATCAAATCGATAGTTCGGAACAGGAAATGGCAGATCTTGCTTAACTTCCTTCATTATGGCATCCATATCCTCTTACCTCTGTCTTTCGCAAAAATGGGTGGGGGCCCAATTGGCCAAGTCCTCTCACTGTCTATTGCCTTGAGTAAGTTTACATATAACCCAACTTCCGCATCCGTTCCATGGCCTTCTCTTTGTCCTGGCGTCTACCGGCCCGTTCTTCGGTATTCTCCAGATCCTGTTTCCAGGCCGGAACCCCTTCCATCGCAATCTGACTGGTCGTCTTGGCCCCCAAAGAACGATAACCCTTTTCATAGAGCGCGCAATAGGGAATCTGAAAAGCAGCATAGGTATCCCAGAGATCTTTTTCTGTAAAATGGAGAATAGGGCGAATGCGGGTATGCTCTGGAACCAAATACCCAGCTTCCTTTAACTCAAAATATTCATCATTAAATCTTGCTGGATGCTCATCCCAACGAAGCCCCTGAAAGATCCCTTTGATGTGGTTTCTTTCAAGAAAATCATTAAATACTACAGTCTTCATCAGATGATTGCCCACATAGGATTCTGCTTCAAAAGGGAATTCATTTCCATCAAAACCAATCCGTTTTAGCTCGGCTTGATTTCTCTCGTTTAAGTCCATCACCTTCACCGGAGCATTCAAAGTATAGTGGGCTGCCTTGAGGACATCTTCATTTCTGCAAACTTCAAGCGGAACAGTCCACTCCTTCTTGATCCTTTCAACAAATGTCTCGATCTCCTCAAATTCATCCCCTTCCCCGATGATCATTGCCTTGGGGAGGGGAATTCCTTTTTCCTGGCAGACCTGACGGATGATCCAGAGTCCTAATCCGCTGTCCTTTCCCCCCGTCCAGGTGATTCCTAGTTCCTCAGGCTTAAATTTATCGAAGGCCTGCCTCACAGTATCTTTGGAAATCTCAACCAGTTTTGCACACTGTCTCTTTCTCTTCCCGCTCATCACCCTGTCAAACGTCATCTTTCTCCTCCTCAATAAGTTGTGTTCTTTCAAACCCTATAGGGGGTTCATCATGATATTTTTTACAAAGACCTTGCCGCTATGGTTGATGGCAAGTCGCAGTTGTCCAAAAGTGGCTTTGGGTGGAACCTTGACTTCGAACGAATCATGAGTCCAATCATTCGTCCCGGTAAAGTATTCGCCCGATGGCATGTCAGTGATATCGCGATAAAGGCTTCCTACAAGATGGTCATAAAAATCGATATGGATGCAGGCAGCTCCCTTTACATCAATGGTCTTAATCTCAGCCCCTACTCGATAGGTTGCTCCTGGTTTGACGGTAATATTCTGTTGCAGGAAAAGACCACCGGGTCTGTCATATTCCAATCCGGGACAAGGAGAAGGTTTGTTATTGTTGTCCCAGATAAGCTTACCGCCCCCTTCAGAGAGCCTTGGCGCAAACACCCAATGTCTTGGCACCCCATCTTCTCCCACTTCTTTGAAGAATCCATTGGTCAAACGGGCATAAATCGGGGAAGGTCTTCGATAGTTCCGAAAAAGCCAGACGATAGTTCCGGTGCGGTCCACCTCCATCACCTGGTGATGCCCGTCCGTACAGGCAATCAAAAAAGTGCCCTCTTTCGTAACATGAGTGATATAAAATTTATCCACATGTTCGGTCTGAAATTTCCAGAGGACTTTTCCCGAAGGAGAGACTTCAACGATCCGGTGATTTTTGCTGTCGGTGATCACTGTATTCCCATCCTCCAGCCGGATCGCACCTCTGGGCCACCAGAGAGTCTCCGGCTTCCCGTCTCCGTAAGACCAGACGATCTCCTTTTTCCTATTGAGTTCAACAATTCGATTTCCATCTGAATCTGCGATTAAAATATTACCATTGGGAAGGGGGTTGCCATTATGAGGGTGGTGAAGCTCCTTTTCAAAAGCCCAGATCACATGACCTTTCCGGTCCACCTGGATACAGCGGTCATTGTTCCGATCTGTGACCAAAAAGGTTCCGTCCTCGAGTTCAAAGGCTTCATTGGGATAATGCAGACGGGAGCTGTCTGAAAGTTTGCCTGTACCTCCACCCCACTCATCTGAACTCATCACAATCCTTTTGTCTGGAGTGACTTCGATCAATCGGTTATTGGTCGTATCAGTGATCAACGTGTTTCCATTTCTCAACCGGCGACCGCTGTGGGCAAACTTGAGTCCTTCGTTGTAATTCCAGACAATACTGCCAACAGGGTTGACTTCGATAATCTCACTTCCAAACCCTGCTTCATCTCCCGCGTCCGCGATGAGCGTATTCCCATTCGGCAAACGTTCCACTGCTAAAGGCATCTCCACATTGCCAGGAATTCCCCTTTGGCACCCTGGACCCACCATATCTGCCATGATCCCTACTCCTTTCTTGATGTTGTCCTTTTATTCCTCAATAGACCACCCATTTCATCTCTTTCTCTTTCTTCTCCCGGCCCAGATGGACTGAAAATTTGAAATGTTCCGCACGGGTAAACGTAATTTGGAAGAGGACGGGAAGTCCTGAGTCTTCGAAAAAAGTTCGCTCCATGTAGAACAGCGGAGAGCCCATTTCGATTTGAACAAGAGAGGCAATTCGCTGGTCTGCCGTGGATGACTCGATGGTCTGGATCGCCTCTTTCAGAACCACTCCCTTTTTCTCGGTCAGAATGGAATATAAAGAGGGCGTTGATTTTTTGTTTCTAAAAAACGGTCCGATCAGTGACTGAGGTGCATATTCTTCGACCACCATCATGGGAATCGTCTTCCAATGCCTCACTTTTTCGACAAAACAGATCGGGTCTGTCAGATTCAGCTTGAGATAGCGGACCGGCTTGTCAGACCCTTGAATGACCTCTGAGCGGAGAACCTTTGTTTCGGTCTCCAAACCGAGCGAAAGAAGCTCATCAATTTTACCTGAGAGGCTCAGGGTAATCTTTTCATCAGGAGTCTTTTTGACCATCGTCCCTATTCCGGGTCTCCGGTCCAGTAACCCTTCTCCGACAAGAAAAGAGAGGGCTTGCCGAAGGGTCAACGGACTCACTCCAAATTGTTTCGAGAGTTCGTTCTCCGGAGGGAGACGATCCCCTTCCCTTAATTCACCGGTGAGAATTTTCGATTTGAGAATCGATTCAATTTGGAGGTAGAGAGGTAATTTCTTCCGTTGCACCATGTTGATCTCCATTGACCCTGTTAGAAAACCCCCTTGTTTGCCCTCCACCAGAACGGGTACTGGGCTTATCCTGTGTGAACATTCCGTTAGAAGCGCAAAATCCTTCTAACGGGTTTTACATTTTCTACCCTCCCTCATGGAAGGCGTCCTCCCTTTTCCGGCGGATGGCTGGAAGGGCAATAACGATGAGCATGGCAAAAGCCATCAGCAGGAACGCAAGAGATAACGGTCGGGTGAAAAAGACCGAAGGATCGCCCCGCGAGAGCAGCATGCCCCGACGCAAGTTCTCTTCCATCATCGGTCCTAAAACAAAGCCCAGGATTAAAGGTGCCGGTTCACATTCAAGTTTTGCGAAGACATAACCCAGAAGCCCAAAAAAAGCGGTCAACCCGATATCAAAGGTATTATTGTTCACGCTGTAGATGCCAATACAGCAGAAGAGGAGAATGGCCGGGTAGAGAAGACGGTAAGGAACGGAAAGGAGCTTGACCCATATTCCGATCAAAGGCAGATTCAGAATAACCAGCATCAGATTGCCCACCCACATCGATACGATCACACCCCAGAAGAGAGAAGGGTTGCTGCTGATGACCCGAGGCCCTGGTTGGATGCCATGGATGATCATGGCTCCGGCCATCATGGCTAAGATGACATTGGAGGGTATGCCGAGCGTGAGAAGAGGGACGAAGCAGGTTTGTGAGGCTGCGTTATTGGCCGACTCCGGAGAGGCAACGCCTCGGATGTTTCCTTTGCCAAAGCTCTTGGGATCCCTGGAGATCTTCTTCTCGAGGATGTAGGAGATAAACGAAGCTAGAATCGCACCTCCGCCTGGCAGAATTCCTAACAGGGATCCGGTCAGTGTTCCACGAACCACAGCAGGGACAGCCGCCTTGATCTCCTTTTTGGTCATCCAAAATCCCACGATTTTACTTTTGAGAACCTCTCGCTTGTCTCTCCGTTCAAGGCTCTTGATGATTTCGGCTATTCCAAAAAGGCCCATGGCAAGAGGGACAAATCCAATCCCGTCTGCCAGCTCGGAGATGCCGAAAGAAAAGCGGTGTGTACCGCTCGTAACATCCGTCCCAACCATCCCAAGGATCAGGCCAAGCACGACCATTCCCACGGCTTTGATCACCGACCCCGATGCAAACACAACAGAACCGATCAATCCAAAGACCATCAGCGAGAAATACTCCTCCGGTCCGAATTTGAAAGCGACTTCCGATAGAGGAATGGCTAAAACGGCAAGCAGGAGTGTGGCGAAGCAACCCGCAACAAAAGAACCGAGCGCCGCGATTGTCAGGGCCGCTCCGGCTCGACCCTGAAGAGCCATCTGATAGCCATCGATGCAGGTCACAACCGCAGAGGCTTCTCCCGGCACATTCACCAAAATGGATGTCGTGGACCCGCCATATTGAGCCCCGTAGTAGATCCCGGCGAGCATAATCAACGCCGTCACAGGAGGTAAGGCAAAGGTGGCGGGAAGCAGGATGGCGATCGTCTGGACAGGTCCAATCCCCGGCAGCACGCCGATGAGCGTTCCGGTCAACACTCCGAGGAAGCAGTAAACGAGATTCAGTGGAGAGATGGCTGTCTGAAAACCGAGCGCCAGATTGGACAGAAGTTCCATGTCATCTCTTCCTGTATGAAGTCAGATTCGTCCGGTTAGAAAAGATGGCCATACAGGGATCTGGAATTTAAGGAGATAGATAAAGACGATCAGAACGACGGCCAGCAATACAAAGGCGCTTAGGATGGCTTCCTTCTTTTTGAATTCATCACTCGCCATGCTTGATATCATGATGAGAATCACCGTAGAAAAGATAAGGCCAAGCGGCCGAAGGAGCAGCCCGAAAAGGATGACAGAGGAAAGCACGAGAATCACAGGTTTTACTCGAAGCGATCGTGCTTTCCTCGTTTCCTCTCCCCTGGAGAGGCTTCTCAGCGAAACCACGAGGCCTAACAGGGTGAGCATTCCCCCAAGGACAAAGGGGAAATATCCCGGTCCCATCTTTGCGGCTGTCCCAATCTGGTAAGTTCCGGAAAAAACCGCGGATGCTATACCAAAAAACATGAATAGCAGACCGGATTTGAAGTCCTTCGTTCTTTTGATGTACATCAACGACCTTATGTTTTACGTGATGAGATCAATCTGCCTTGAACCCTGAGGCCTTGATGATGGGTCCCCATTTTTCACGATCATGCTTGAGAATATTGGCAAACCCCTCTGCCGTTGTACCAGTCACATCAGATCCCATCTGCTGGATCTTCTGCATCACATCCGGCATTTTGATGGCTTTGACAACCGCCTGATTCATTTTGTCAATGACCGGTTTGGGTGTCTTGGATGGAACCACAATACCATTCCAACCCATACCCTCAATGTCCTTATATCCCAGTTCCTTAAAAGTTGGGATGTCAGGGTGCTTACGGGAAGCGCCTGCTGTGGCCAGGATTCGGATTTTATCAGGATGATGTGGGGATTGGGAATCGTAGGAATCTACACCCATCGGGATCTGACCACCGATCAGTGCGGTGACCAGAGGGGCGGAGCCACTGTATGGGGCATGAACCATCTCGACCCCCGCATATTTGCTGATCATCAGACCGAAGAAGTGTGGGAGGCTACCGGCTGCAGGGGAACCATAGTTAGCTTGCTTCGGATTTTTCTTCATCCACTCGATCAGGCCTTTTACATCCTTGATAGGAGAAGATCCTGGAACGGAGAGGACGAACTCATAGGTAGTGATTTGGGATAAGGGCTTAAAATCATTGTCAGGGTCATAGGGCAGCCTGGAGTAAACCATAGGGCTCACAACAAAAAGAGCTGGATTTACAAATAACATTGAACTTCCGTCTGCCGGCTGCCCCTTAGCATATTCGGTGCCGATCCTGCCCCCTGCGCCTGGTTTGTTCTCCACAATGACCGTCTGGCCTAAGGAATCCTTCAACTTGTCTGCGATCAGACGGGCTATCACATCGGTACCTCCACCCGCCGGATAGGGCACGATGATCTTGATGGGCCCTTTTATCTCCTGGCCGAATCCCAGTGAGATACTTAAAACAACCACCATTACTCCAATAACAAAAACCCAAACCGATTTTGAAAGGAAAGACCTCATAATCCACCTCCTGATGGTTTCTATGTTTCTATAGTTATGCATAGAAATAGATGAATGTCAAGGAAAAAAACAGATCCTTTCCCAAATGATTTGCCAACAACTTAGGCTTTCCTGATGACCCGCCCCTTTTGCGAATTCAAAAGCTTTGTCCTCTCAAGTACGATAGATCCACCAATCAATACATACTCAATCCCTTCAGGTTTCTCATGAGGATTGAAATAGGTCGACTTTTCTTCGATGGTTGAAGGATTGAAAATGACAAGATCGGCAATCATTCCCTCTGCAATCATCCCTCTCTCTTTAAGACCAAACTTCTGTGCAGGCAGGCTGGTCATCTTTCGAATGGCTTCTTCGAGGGAAAAAATCTTTTCCTCCCTTACATATTTTCCTAACACCCTTGGATAAGTCCCATAGGCGCGGGGATGAGGTTTCCCTGAGCTTGGAATCCCATCTGTTCCAATCATGACCAAGGGATGCTTCATGACAGTCCTCACATCCTCTTCGGACATGGCGTAGATAACCATGACGACCTTTCCCGCTTCTTCCAAAAGGATATCGAATGCAGTCTCCGCAGGCTCGCGATTCCTCTCGTTTGCGATTTGAAGGATTGACTTACCTTCTAATTCTTTCTCCTTCTTACAAAAAGCGATCACGATCCCTTCCCAACCGGCAAATTGATTCATATTTTCCCAGCCCTTAATCCCCTGTTCTATGTCCCCTTTAATTCTCAATCGTACTTGAGGGTCTTTCAAACGGTTCAGAGCTTGGTCCATGCCCCCATCGTGCATCCAGGGAGGAAGAATGGAAGCGAGCATCGTCGACCCTGCGGTATAGGGATAGACATCCAGATGGATATTAATCCCCTGGGTTCTTGCTTTTTCTACCCGATCGAGTGTCTCTTTCACCTTTCCCCAGTTTTTCTTCCCGCCAGCTTTATGATGTGAGATCTGAACCGAGACGCCACTTTTCTGCCCGATTTCAATGGCTTCGTTGACTGCTTCGACAAGAGTATTACTTTCGCCCCGAATATGTGTGGCATAGAGCCCTTCCCTTTTAGCCACTATCTTGCACAGTTCAATCAGTTCATCCGTTTCGGCGAACACTCCGGGGGGATAAATCAGCCCTGAGGACAAACCAAAGGCTCCTTGATCCATCGATTCCGAAATGAGATCTTTCATCTTATCCATTTCGTAAGGGGTTGGCTTCCGATTTTCAGGGCCTATGGCAGTTATTCTAATTGTCCCGTGTCCTACTAGAGCAGCGATGTTACGCGAGGGACACTTGATCTGATCCAGGTACTGGCCCATCGTCTGCCAGTTCCAATTCAAATGAAAGCCACCCAGGAAAGGAGCAACATAGGTCTGCAGATCTGGAAGATGTTCTTTATTCAAAGGGGCTAACGAAAGACCACAATTCCCAATGCATTCCGTTGTTACTCCCTGCTGTATCTTACTATCTTCTGTTGGATCAACCAGGGCAATGGTATCGGCATGGCTATGGGTATCAATAAATCCAGGGGCGACAACCAGTCCTCTTGCATCAATCACTTTTTGACTGGGAAGTCTGATCCCGCGCCCGATGAGTTCGATCCGATCACCCCGTATCCCAACATCTCCGGAAAACCCCGGGTGACCCGATCCATCAATGATCCAACCGTCCTTGATGATGAGATCAAATGTCCTGGATTCCAACGTAATTATCTCTCCTTTCAAAACGGAAGTTGACTTCTTGGATTTGGATTCAAAGACAAATTCAAATAATTGTCAAGCGAAATGTGAACCATTGGCCGAGGGGGACGTTGTTGAAAACGTTCACTTATTTTTCCTTTAAGAAATCTCATCCACTCTCTCCTTTCAACCGTTTCTATTTAAAAACGTGGGCGTGTCTCGTGACCGTATCCGTCAAAAAGCATAGAGCGAAGAGCTTACACCCTGTATCCCTACTTCAATGCTTCAGGGCAGCCCAACCTTTTTAGGAAAGACACCGCTTTTTGAAATGGCGATAGTCAACCCTGACCCCAAAGCCTACCCCTTCTCACTGATAACTTGACAATTTACTTTGAGCTTTCAGCTTTGAGCTTTACGCTGTGCGTTCAGCGCTATGCGCTCTGCGATCTTTTGTTAAGAGGGTCAACTTTTTTAGGGAGGACACCAGAGATCAGTATTTCAAAAATAACTTGTTGAATGTTGCGGCCTGACCCCTCTGACCCCTCAGCCTTTCCATATCCAAGTTTGTAGAATGTTGACTCCGAATCCTTATCGTTGACACCCGCCACCTTCGATCTGTTCCCACGTCAAAAAATGACACCTCGAACTATCAAACAAGTAAGAACAAAATTTATTAAATTCTTCTTCGTGTGATAAGCCGCTGTGAGACTTATTTTCTGCACTTGCAATGGCCACAAGGTGAAATACTTTATTTAATCTTTTTGCAAAATGTTCTCCTATTATGTAGTTCCGCATTAACTGGTAAAATCTTCTTGCTTCAACTTCAAAGTTGTCAATAAAAGGCTTTCTGAAAAAGGATAAAGCTTTCCTCTTGTATAACTGGTGTTTACCAGTAAATAGTCCTTTTCTATTCCACGCATCTATATTGGCTCCCGGTTTCCCTAATTTGTTTTCATTAAATACTATATTTTTTTGACCTATTACGATTACATCGGGCTCCGTTTGCTGAACTTTCCATAGATGAGGTGGTTCTATTTCATCCAGAATGGATTTCAAAACTCGGTCAAATTCTCCTGTTTGAGGATCCAAACCCCAAAAGAGTTGATTTTGAAGGTTATCCCGTACTGCGATCAAGCCATAATACTTTTGCATGTCATTTTGTAATTGAAGGGATCTGAAAAGGTTCCAACTTCTTGCATCTTCACTGTTCTCGCTTCCCAACCGCGAAAGGCCTTTCACCTTTCCTCTTGCATATCTCTCTCTTGGAAAATTTGCTTTCTTTTTAAGTATGGGATTATCTTTATCAATTGTTATGTTATCTTGATATTTCGGAAATACCTTAACGCCCGATTCGCTTACTACGTAACCCTTTTTCACCATGGCAGCCCCCTCCTTCGTCTTCGGACTCGGTTTGCTTATCCTACTCTTCTTTTATAAGAATCGAACCGTGATAGCAATAGTGATGCATGGCTTCACCTGTATCATTGAGACAATAATGGTCTCCAATCTCAATATCCTTACTACATATCACACATTCCAGAGTTTTTTTCGCTTCAAACCACTCTATTCTCTTACTAACCATAAAAATTCCCCCCCTGCCATCCAAGCTATCCCGCTTAGGCGGGACTCTGGCTCTTACCATGACGGGACTTGCACCCGATAGATTGCGCTACCCTTCGCTGGGCACGCCAATTAGTTATGCCTAACCCCAAAGTCTTTTCCTACTCTCGTACTCACGAGCAAGGATTGAGATTTTCAGAAAATGAGGTTCGTGCATTTCCGAAATTTTCCTTGACAGAGAACATCTAATTTAGTAACACTCCTCATAAATTACAATATGCCGTAGATTAATTGTTATGCCAAAATGAGAGGAACAATACATGAAATCAGTTGACGAGATCCTTAAGGACGCCGAAAAATACCGTTCAGAGAAACAATACGAACTTGCCCTCGAAAAGTATACGGAGGCTATCGCTAGTCTCTATGTATCGAGGGGAGAGGTGTTTGGATTACTCCAACGGTTTGGGAACCAAGTTGACGATTTCACAACCGCTCTGAACATGACGACCGACGATTGGCTTAATAATCACCTCCACTTCATGCGCGGATTAACATACTTAGTCATGCGCGATTACAAAAAGGCAATTCTTGACTTGACTATCGCTATCGACAAGGAACCCGTATTCCAATACTTCTATCTCCGGGGCTGTGCCTTTGAGTCGACCGGAGATTATCAGCGGGCAAGGGAAGACTACGTCATCACACTCAAGATGTACCCTGGCCATCAAGAGGCGAGAGAGGCCCTTGCTGGTTTGGACATAAAGGAATCAAAGGCATAACAAGGGAGGCAATCCAGTCGATCGCTTTCAGCACCGGCTGATTTTTGTCGTTACCATAAATTTCAAATTATAATTCTCATGTCAGATCCAGATCTATCCATACTTGAGCTTCCTTTCGAAAATGGTTTCGTATCTGTGGGACTTCTAAATATTCATCGCGAAAAGTCTTTAAAGCATATATAGATTTTCTTATATGTGTATAAACAAGATAAACCACACCAAACCCACCCATTCCCAAAACATCCTGAACTTCATAATTCTTACCAATAAAATCGCCTTTTTTGTAAATAGTTGGATAGGGATTATTCTTATCAGATGTATTCATGGCTTTCTCCGTTATAAATGTTTTAAAAAATACCATTACCAAGCGGCTCAACATGATCATTAGGCCCCAATATGTAACTTTGAAGGTTCAATTATCAACCAACAATTCCTTATGGCCGTGAAAAATTACTTTTGGCAAGACATTCCCTTACTTTGCGCTCTAAGATTCCTTTGCCACCGTAAAAGATATCGATAGCCCTTGGTAACCCGAAAGGAAAATCTTCTACAGGGAAATTTACACCGAAATCTATAGGACTGTCTATTTTTAATCCTTTAATAAAGGGCATCAGAGTATAGCCCGGAGGGGCTAAATTGGAACGTCGAGGATGATGTAAATTGAAATACACGGTATTCCATTGTGTTCCGTCCAAACATACGACCTCATAGATATCTATTGAGGTTTTGCAAACAGATGAAGTAGTATTGCCAAGACGGTGGAAAAACAAGGAGTTACCTGTTTTTCCTCTTAATTTTCCTAAATATTTTATCTCGCCAATTGCCCCATTCACCGGTATTGGGTTAGTTAAACTTCCAATAGGACCATATCCGTCTGCAATTTGGTCACAGTCCTCGCCATTGATGATTGATTTTGCAAAGATCTCCGGATAGGCATGAAGGACGTCCTGGCGTTGAATCTCAACTGACTCGTGAATTTGTTTTTTAAATAATCCCAACATGGTAATATCCTCCGTAAGTCGAAAATTATTATGATGTTTTGCCCTTAACCAGTATATCTGATTGCTATTTATCAACTCTCTCGAGAATTTGTTGGGAAACTTTTGATATCCGGTCCAGCGTGATTTCGTCGGGATATTTTAAATTGAATGATTGAGTGAAACCCTCCCATCCTTTTTTGACCACAGGGTGATAGCTATTCGGGGTCCCTGTTTTTAAAAGATAGACCATGAATAAATTGGGATGGAGCGAGAGGCCTGTCAGGCAGGCTCTCAGATACTGGTAGTCCGATTGGAAACCGGAATCCTGATCCGTCTTCATCCTGGCGGCCATCGCAAACAGGGCTGGAAGATAGATTTTTCTTGCTTCTTCCATAAAGTGTTGTTTCGCCTCTTTTTTGTTACGGTAAGGCCGTCTTTGAAAGATATACTCACAGATTTCCTTTAGGTCATTGTAAAGAAAATAGGTACGTGGGTCTTTGTGTCCAGCCCACTCCTCGTAAAAACCCCGTGGAGTTCGGGTATCCGATTCCCAGAGGGAATCAAAATACCAGCTAAGGTGGTAGTCTATACTGTCCCTGTGAATGTAGGCCACTTTCTCCCCTGCTGAAACAAAGACCATTTTCTCCCGCCCTTCGTCATATTCAGGGAAAGGAACAATCTTTTTCTTTCCGAGGATGAAATAGTCAAAGGCCACCTCTTCGGGGATCTCTGCCTTATGTTGTCCCCTCTCAATGACCCGGGCCAGCAGATAGGAATTCCTGTTCTTTTCCTGCCAGAGATCGAATAAAAACCCTTCCTTCATAAAGAAGGCCTGCATCTCCTTTTTCTCCAAACCATCAAAAGAACCCCCAAACAGAGAATCCAGTCGTTCCTTATATCTTTCTCTATAGAAATCCGCCTCGTAGATTTCCTTCTCGAAGATGGATTTTCTTACTTCATAATCAGCATAACAATACCGCTTGAGGGTGTCCGTGACCTTTTCAAAATGGCTTGTGTGGGTAATGAGTGACGTCCCTCCGTAGAACATAAGGAGGCCCATGCAGAGATGGATATATCTCGCATCAGCAAATGATCTCAGCAGTTTTTTCAATCTCAAAATCAAGCGATTCCCCTTTCTAAAGTCGACCCAAGGATCCTCTCGATAAATTGTTTGTGCGCCGATTCCGGGAATTTGAGTAAATATGTTTCATAAACATATCGGGCTAGGTCGTCGCGATTGAGTTGCTCCCGGTAGATCTTTCCCAGACTGAGATAGGCCTCCTCCATGTGGAGATCCAGGGGGTGATTGCTGTTGATCAATGTCTGCAGGGTATGAGCGGAAAGGTCTATCTCGCCGTTTCTACTCAATAACAGGCTCAGCCTGACCTGGTATTTTGCTTCCAGGACATTTAAATACTTTCCCCAGTATTCGATGAAAACCTCCATTGCCTTTTGAGGCTCCTTTTCAAGGAGGAGTTTGATGGCTTTTTCATAATGGGCTTTTCCTTCAAGGGAGGCTCGCCAGCGGGATTTTGCCTCTGCCAGGCCGAGATGAAGCTCCGGATTATCCGGATTCATCTTGAGCAATGTTTCCGCAGCCTCGATGCCCTCACCGTTTCCCGTGAATGTCTTCAATGTGTTTTCAGCCACGAATTCCAACTTCTCTTTTTTAGCCTGAATCTCGTATTGGAGATACTTACTGGCGCCAAACCCGGCTGCAAACCCTCCCACATGAGCCCAGAAAGCTATATTCCGGCCAATCCCCCGAATGGAATCAATCCCTCCCATGAAATCCTGAGCGAACCAGAGAGGAAGGATGATATAACCGGGGATTTTGATCCGATAAGGCAGGAGGAGGTGGAACATCAGTTTTATTTTTGAATAGTAACAACGGTAAAGATATATCCCCATCACACCCGATATGGCGCCCGATGCCCCGAGGGAAGGAATAAAAAGTTCATCTCTCAAAAAAAGTCCTGACATCATTCCGTGAAGAAGATTGGCCGAAATGCCGGTAAAAAAGTATAAAAAAAGATAATCTCTCCATCCGAGCTTATCCTCCGCGGGCGGTCCGAAGACCAACAAAAAAAGAGAATTACCCAGAATATGGAGCAGACTTACATGGAAAAACATGGACGTGACCAACTGCCAGGGGTATTGTTCTCCCGGGACGGCGTAAAGATACCGCGTCAGCCAGAAATCAATGCTATAGAAGTCTCTGCTGAAAGTGATGAAGAGGAGCCAGTTGACAAAAAGAAGGATGATCGTGACCCATGGGAAACGCTTCAGATTGAGGTTTGTTCCTACCGGGATCACAATCACTCCTTATTGGGTCAGGTGTTATTCAAGGATTCTTTTCCAACCTGCGAAAGCATGCTCTTCAATTCTTCGGTAGCTCTCTCCGATTCAAGAACAAGGGGATGAGTCGAACCGAATTGATCCTTCATGGCTACTATCCCGTTATATTCGCTCAAGGCCAGGCCCGGATACCCGGCCCTCCAATAGATCTGTGCCAGGTTGTATCTTGGCTCACACATCAAGGGAGATTTCTGTATGATCTCACGATAAGCATGGATCGCCTTGTCGTATTCTTCCCCCCTCACCAGGCTTTTCGCCTTGTCCATGTCATCCTGAAAGGATCGGTATTCATAAGAGTCATCCGAAGAGAAAAATCCATAGACCAGTTGACCAAAGACGTTTGATATGAAATGAACTCCTGATGGAACCAGGTAACCAAGGAGGGAGGCCATGAGTAACCCACCAATCAGCACTAAGGGTTCACCAGTAAAGGAAAAGACGATGATCATCACCATTGATAGGAAAACCTGAAAGCATATCCGGATCTGCCGGTCATCCATATGGAGTCTCTGCTTCCTCTTTTTCGTAGCAGTAATTTACTTTAAAGATGTTATAGGCTTGACAACTTTTCCATTTAAATAAGACCCCAGGGCCTCGTCCATGACTTCCTTGATGGTCTTTCTTTCCCAGTATGCCAGCGATTTAATCTCTTCCAGATGGTTCTTTCTTAAAATGAAAGTGGCCCTTGTCCAGCCATCTTGAAGTCCTTGCTGTGTCGTCTTAATCGAAGGCATTGCCGATGCTCCCTTCTTTCTTCTCCCAACCCAATTTATGTAAATTTGACCAGATAAATACTGTAAGATTTGTAAACCATTGGAAATTACTGCAAATTCCTTGCCTACTTCAATTATTTTTAAAAGATAGATAACCTACTAAATTTATTAATGTATTTCTAATGCTGAAAAGTTCATTCAGGCTTCTTGTTTAGAAAACCGTACAATAATTGAGGTTTTTGGCAAAAAAAGTCACTCAGATTTTTGTAAAATTTAGGCAAACAAAATAGGATATTTAAAGAGGCGATTGATCATCTGACACAGCAGATCTATAGGATTGAATGGGGTCAATTTCGGGGTGGTACAAAAGAAGATTACATTGAAGAATGCGTATCGGTATCTTTTAACGCTTCCGGGAGGTAAGATTTTATCGTTGACGATCATGTGGGGGACTGGGCCGATAAACTGTTTTGAGACGGTGGGGGATTATGTATCGTATTGCCAGAAGGTTCGATGCGAATGGACGGGTAATGGGAAGCCGAAGGGTGTCTCGCAATACGAGGAGTTATCCGACCTTTTAACAGTGCCCCCCTGCCATCCAAGCTACGCGTCTTTGGCTTTTACTATGACAGGACTTCCACCCGTTAGAATACGCTACCCTTCGCTGGGCACGCTTGAATATTGCGGTCTGACCCTTTTGCTACTTGTTATGTGCAATTTATTAATTTGGTAATCAATTCATTCTTATTTACATATGGGATGAATAACTCATACCTCGCTCGGGTGAGGCCGACATAAGCTAAGCTATTAGCTTCTGCCTCAAGCCACTTGGCTGGGTCGAAGAGGTCTAATCCGAACAAGAAGACTCGTGAGTAGTCGAATCCTTTTGCGCTTTGGATGGTGGAAATGGTAACGGTGTCTGTGGTTATGTCGTAGGATCTTTTAGACCTGTAATCTTCGGACACCCAGTTGTGAAGGATTCCCCTCTTCTCCAGAGCTTTACCAACCATCCGGGGAATATTTATTGCTGGATTGCCCTCAATTGATCTTGTGGTGTATAGAATGGCAATATCCGAGCAGGAACATTCCCCTGCATCAATCAGTTTTTTTATGGTGTCGGAGATAAACTCAATGATCTCTCCGATACTTTTAAACTGCTTAATCTGTGGCTTTGGACCGTGATATTCATACAGATCCGGAAACATGGAATATTGGCCAGATCCAGCGGGCTTAGTTGAGCCTCCATTACTCCCAATAAACCTTGATACAAATTCATGTAACTCCCTTGTGCATCGGTAAACGTACGAGATCCTGTGGAGGCGTCCCTTTGCCTGGACTCCCAGGTCCTTCCAGCTCTGCCTGCGGTGGTAGATGTTCTGTCCCTCATCCAGGGCGATGGTAAGATTGTTTGTCTTCTCGTTTAAGATGGAAGTGACCACCCTGTACATGTCGTCGGAGAAGTCCTGCCCTTCGTCAACGAGAATGGCATCATATTTGAGGTTCGACCCGGGGATTTTGGAAAGGGTTTCGGAGACGATGAGCTCATAATAGGCCGCTTCTTCTTTTTCGTAGGCGATCTCCTCACCCAGAATCTTCGAACAGAGTTCGTAGAAATGGAGGACTTCCACCCCGTTTTCTCCAAAGGAAACCTTTTTATCCGAGAGTAGCCTCTTGATGTAGTTGACGAGCGTGATGTTGTAACAGACAAAGAGAATCTTTTTGATATTCGGGTTGTAGTTCTTAAGGAGGGCGGCCTTGTGGACGAGGATGAGCGTCTTTCCACTTCCTGAGGGGCCTATAAGAATCCTGTGCCCTCCGTCATATTTCCGGGCAATGGCTTCCTGATGGTTGTCCAGCACCTTGAGGCGATCTATTCCTTCCGCGCATCTGTCTTCCTGGCCTCTTCGGGGTAGTTCGATCTTTACGATTGGAAAGATGATCTCCTTCAGGTGGTTCAATTCTTTGAAGGTCATCTTAAAGGGGAACATCGGCGGGAATCTTTCTTTGAGTGCTTTCAGGAAGCATTGGCCCGAAGAGTCGCAGCATATATCAGACATGGGATGAAGATCATCCCAGAAGAAGATTTTCTCAGTGCTGATGATCTTTTCTAAACCCTTTTCTATGTACTCATACTTGTTGATATTTGGAAAGACCACCCCGTAGCTTAGCGGAATCCTGGGTTTTCCGAAGTAGGCCGATTCCTTCGAGACGAGACGTCCATCCTTCTGGAGTTTATCTTTAATTGAATTGAGGTAATCATGGGCCTGCTGGAAGGGATTTTTTCTGAATTCGGTTCTACCTTTCGTCTGGATGAGAAATTGATGTGGGTTGGCCTCCTCAATCTGGCCAAGAATCCAGTCCTTCACCTCAAATACAACCAGACCAACATCTTCACAGTAGAGCAAAAAATCAGGTTCATTTCCGTTGATGTCAGGAAGGTACCAACAGAGATAACGGATATCAGGCTTAGCTACGCCTTCAAGGAACTTGTAGAAGGCCTTTTCGCCATCCGTCCCAAACTCCCCAAGATCATTGGGTATCATCGTCGCCATAACTACCTATTTACCGTTGCATGGCCCGAAATCTTTCGTTACTCATTCTAGGGATTTCAGTCCGTAATAGGAGTCGGATTGGGCTTCTTTTTGCCAGAGATCCCTGATCCTTTTGTTTTTACCAAAAATCTTTATGCCATTAGACCACGCCTTCCATACCTCTGGGTAAATGAGCCCTTGCTTGTAAAATAAATATTCCTCCCCGCAAAGATTGAAGTAATCATAAAGGAGGTGAATCTGATCTTTGCTGAGTGGTTTCTCTTGATCCTCCTCAAGAATTTGATTCAATCTCTCGTTCATGCCATCATACCTCCTATTGAAATCCGTAAATAACTCCTTAAAAAGGGCCATCTGCTCTAGCTTTTGTTTTTCGATAAAATAAATCGAAGAAATAATGCTTCCGACAAGTGTAATGATAAGTTTCCAGTCAAGTACCGCAGGGAAAACGAATCCTGCAATGATCAATATGATTGATATGGATAGCGCTATCGGAAAGTAGTATTGAAAAACCTTGTATTTGATTTTCATGACTCCCCTCATGCAGAAGATTTAATTAGTCTTATTACATCACACACTTTGCCCGATGCTTCAGTGCAAACCACCTTTTTTAGGGATGAGAACTAGTCTTTAATACTTTCAGGAACGCCATGCACGAACGTCCCCACAGTTCATATCCACTGACTTGTTCAATGTTGCGGCCTGACCCCGATGTCCTCCCTCCCAGAAACAGATAAGATCTTATTCTTTCTCGCCTTTCAATCCATTTCCATTAATAACGTGACCGTGTTTCGTGTCGCGTGTCCGTAAAAGAGCATAGCGTAAAACCTTTTTGTGGCACCAGAGGGGACGTAGGTTCTGAAACAACTTATGCCTAAGGGAGAGTTGAATTCTTCTGGCTATTTTCCCCCTCCATAAATTTAATCCCCCACCGGAATTTGCCCCAATATACCAAAAACAGAAATTTATGACAATCCCTGACATAATTTAAATCGTCAGGTGTTAGGTAACAGGGATATTCAGCACAATCCTTACAATCATAGGGTCAGGGGTTGGTCTTTATTGGCTGATCAGTTCCTTGAATTTCTTATAGATGTCCCGTCTTAAAAACCAGTTGTCTTTCAGAAATTCATCTTTCTTACAATCTGGGTATTCAGTAACCATTCGCTTTGCCATTAATTTTGCCCTGCTTTCATCACGATTAAAGGCATAGGTGATGGCCACCAGTGCAGTCAACACATTGTGGCTGGTCAACTCCTTCCCGCTGATTTTCTTTACGATTTCATATGCCTCCCTGTATTTCTTTTGATCCAAAAGGAAGTACAATGACACACGCTCTAAATGGTCTTTATTGTCAGGGAATTTCCTGATCGTCTCAGCATTTAATTTTTCAGCCTCGCCACTTCGGTCATCCATGTAAAGTATTAGGGCATGATTTATCCGTATTTCTAAATTATTCGGGTCTATTTTGGCTGCCTTTTCAATCGATTTAAAGGCTTTTTCGCTATCCCCCTTGATACCTGCTATGATAGCTATTCCTGAAAGGGGTTGGGCATCATTTGGATTTAACGTAAGGGCTTTTAGAAAATACTTTTGGCTTGTTTCCAACTCCCCCGCCAAGAAATAGTGCTGACCCAAACTAACGATAAGTTCAAAGTTATTTGAGTTGAGGCCATAAGCCTTTTTCAGATACTTTAATTCATTCTTCTCTTCCCCAATGGCCCTATATACCGTTGAAACCATATGATATAGCCTGGCTTTCATCGAGTTGCTTTTTTTTGAAAAGATTCGTTCATTGTCTTCTATAAAATTGTTTAAGGTATCATGCCACGATTTCCCCCAGAGGATATTAATAAGCCCTACGGCCGCCTCTATATACTCGCCTCCCTTTTTATAGTCACCTTCGATGAATGAAATGAGTCCACTGTAAAGGCAGATATCTTCCAGGTTGTAAAACCCAATGACTGTTTCTTTGTTGTTATAAAAATTCCCGCTGTAATACGCCTTCACATATTTATCAAAATCGGATGCAAGAATCTTTTTTGCTTTTGGTAAATCGTTTTTCTTAATGCAGGCTCTTACCCTATTGATATTTTCTGCAACGATTTCATCATTGTCTGCCCAGCACGGCGTAAGTGAAGTGATAATAATGATCAACACTACCCATATTTTCATTCTTCTTCCCCCCTTATTCTTAGCACCCTGTGCTATTAGATATTCAATATTCCCTTACCTCACATCCTGAATCGTGTGCGGCGGCTGGAGCTTGAGATCGTCTCTTTAGCATCCATGGGAAGTCAGTGAATCATTGTCTGTTCAACCAGATCGCGGCATCTCCAGAGCTCAGCCATTATATGACCAATATCCAGGATATGCTCACCTTTGCATGAGACCAGCTCTTCCAGGAGATTCAGTGCCCTTCCATCTCGCGGACAGATCCGTATCGCCTCAATATAAGCAACGGCGGCCTTCGAATACTCTCCCTGGCCTTGCAGCGCGACCCCAAGGTTTTTAAAGGCATTGTGACGGTCGGGATTTATTTCAATGGCTGCCCGACAAAACTGCATCGCTTCGACATGCCTTCCAAACAAGTTCAGGCAATACCCAGTATTATTGTAAAGGAAGTACCAGTTATCATTTCGTTCGGGAGGCAGGTCCATAGCTGAAAGATATATCTTCAGCGCTTCCCCGTAATCTCTTACCCTTTCTTTTGATTGCCCCATGGAAAGAAGGCAATAGGCCTTTTCCCTCGCGTCCTCTGCATAGAGAAGCATTTTTTCAGCATAGGCATAAGCAGAGACATCATCCCCCTTATTGGCACACACCACGACAAGTTTATAGAGCTGATTAAATATTCCCCTTTTGTCACTACAGGACTCCTTCAATATGGCGAGCACCTTGTCAGAATCATCCAGAGGGACGCATTCTCCATCAGAACAGATCTTCTCTTCTTTCACATGAAACCTCCTTAACCCATGCAAACCTTGCAATCAATTTTGAGTTTACAATTCGCACACGGATCGGTTGGCCGTAATATCTCTTCCCGTCTGGAAATTTCGGAACAATGCTCTTTGAACTGTTGTATCATTTCACGGTAGATTTCCCGATAGGGGGTAGTTCTTTTCGGAGTGGGGAAGTACCAAGCCTGACACTCACAAAAAGCCATACCAGAGGCCACATCATCAATGACGAGTCTGTGGCTCCGAGAAGCAGACAGGGAATCATCTTCACACATTTCCGATTCATGCCTTAGCAAAATGATTGTGTTGCGGTATCTGATAACGAAAAACATATGTTTTGTTCTCCCTGACCTGTGGACGGTTTGTCATCAATCGTTATTCCAGCAGTTAACGTGTTTCCCTTTTTTTTCTTACCTTTATTTTGTGCCCCAATTGAAATAAATTATTTTATCAGCCTCCATTATACACGGAGACCTACCCCAATAAGTGTCCTATGTTTTAGCTAATAATATCGATATGTTGCGTGGTGAAAAGGTTAACTTAAGGTGGGAATTTAATAAATCTTTACGATTTTTTGGGCTTCGGTTTTGACCAGTTCACGGAGGATTTCAGGCTTGATGACCATCACGGCATCGCCGTGTTTCAGTATCTCTCTCGTGATCTCTGAGAAGTCTGAAACCGGGAAGCTGATCTGAAGGGATCCATCTTCGAGAGTCTTTACTTTCTGGTCTTTGTGCCATATCTGGTCTTTGATCCACTTCGACTTCTCGGGTGTAAACCGGATCGTCACCTCTTTGGTCGATTTGCCCTTGTATAGGCCGAAGGTCGAGAGAAAATATTTCTTGAAGTCGAAGTCGGCGGGTATCTTGAAGGACTCGGCCAGCACCTTTGGCTCCGAGATCCTGTAAGTCGCCAGAGGGGACGTAGGTTCTGAAACAACTTATGCCTAAGGGGAGAGTTGAATTCTTCTGGCTATTTTCCCCCTCCATAAATTTAATCCCCCACCGGAATTTGCCCCAATATATCAAAAATAGAGGCTTATAACAATCTTTCTTTAGAGCATTATTTACTGACCCCAATCCCAGGCTTTAAAAATCAAATTATTTTTTACCCCCCCTCACCTTTCAATTTTTCAGGGGTAGCCTCTTCGAGCCACAACCAATAATTCGCAAAGCGCATGGCGCACGGCGTTCCTTTTATCGCAAGTTGCAAGTCATATGGTAGCACCTAATTTCTCTTCTTGATCTTTGTGATATAAGGAACTTTAGGTTCCTCGACAAGAAACCCTATTCCTCTCTTGGGCGGTGCGGGTTCTGGTGGTGCACTCAGCAATCGTCTAATTTGCCCTAATATGTCATTGATTGCAGACTCATGGATGTCAAGCCTCGCGGTCAATTCTTTTTCCA
>VGRY01000020.1 GCA_016875195.1 Deltaproteobacteria bacterium | reverse complement strand
TAATTCCCTTAGCCCCCTCTTCAAAAGCACTGAGGCCATTTCTATCCTGTATTCTTTGCTTGCCCGGATATCCGAAATCGGATGGACTTCTTTGCTGATAGCCTTGCAGCATGTTTCCAGAAGCTTTCCGGTTACCTCATTGTTCTCCAGCATCTTCTCGATTTGATAGGCCCGGATCGGTTTGGGCGCGACGGCTCCAAAACCGATTCGAACTCGCTTACAAATATTTTTTTCCATCTCCATCAACAGGGCAAGGTTCACTACGGAGACAGCCATAGAATTTCGAAGGCCCAATTTAAAATAGGCCATTCTAACCTTGTGGCTCAATTTCGGAATGATAACCTCTTTAATCATCTCATCTCTTTTTAATACGGTCCTATTCGGCCCTACAAAAAATTGATCGATGGGAACCTGCCTCTCCTTTCTCCCCTGGATCACAACGATGGCCTCTAAGGCTAAAAGCGGAACGGCCGTATCCGCCGCCGGAGATGCATCCGCCAGATTCCCTCCAATCGTCGCCCGGTTCCTCACCAGGGGGTTTCCAAGTTGCTGTGCCGCATCAAAAAGGAGGGGAACCCATCTCTGGATCACTTTTGAGGAAACCAATTCTGAAATTGTGGAAAGGCCTCCAATCCGGATTCTATGTTTTTCCTCTTTGATGTAGGAAAGGCTTTTTAATCGACGGAGATCGACCAAGATCTCCTGCTTTAATTCTCCTGCCCTCATGGAGGGAATGATGTTCGTCCCTCCTGCAATCAACGCAGATTTGCCTTTCCATCTTCGCATGCAGATCAAAGCTTCGGCAATCGTTCTCGGTGCAAAATATTCCATTTTTTTAAATTCTTCTGATCAGTTCTGTATTTAACATCGTTCGATTTCTTTACTTAATCATACCGGCGGCCTTGGCTGCCTTAGCAATCTTGCTGTATTCACTCGGAATAAGTTTTTTGACCTCTTCTGAGCTGAGGTACCCAGGGGTAGTCCCTGATTTTTCGAGAAGAGACACGATGGAGGGGTGTGTGGCTGCTTCTTGATAGGCGTCGCTCAGCGTCTTAACAACCGGAGCCGGAGTGCCGACAGGAACAAAAGGACCGGTCCAGCTATAGATGGCAACCTCCGGAAGCCCTTTTTCTTTGAATAAAGGGACATCCTTAAATACGGGGTGGCGGTCGAGTCCGCTGGAGGCGATCGTATTGACTTCACCCGACTTGAGATGGGGGGTAATCGAAGTAATACCCGTCATCACCGCCTGCACATGTCCCCCCAACATTGCAGTGATCGCAGCTCCATCTCCTTTGAAGGGGATCATATTCAACTCAATCTTTGCCTCTGCTTCAAACAGTTTGGCCACCAGGTGCTGGGAGGTCCCAATACCAGGGATTCCGAGAGTCACCTTGCCGGGATCTTTCTTTGCCGCCTTAATAAATTCCTCGAGGCTACTCAAAGGAGAATCCTTTTTGACAGAAAGGACAAGGGCCCCATAAGTCACCCGGGCAATAGGTATGAAATCTTCTGTTTTGTAAGGGGAGTTGGGTGTCACAATGGGTAGTTCAACCACCACCGTTAAACCTCCGTAAAGAACTGTATAACCATCGGGTTTCTGCTCTTTAGCAAAAGCTGCTCCGATGACTCCGCCACCACCCGGCTTGTTCACATGAATAATTGGAACCTTCAGAATTTCCTGGAGCTGACCATCCACGATCCGAGCAGCGATATCATGTGTCCCCCCGGGTCCATAGGGAATGACCACCTGGATAGGCCTTGAGGGAAACTTTTCCTGCCCTAACCCCTCCCTTCCCCAAAAAACCATCAAAGCAACCAGAAACAGTACTGATAAAACAGATCTCGCCTTCTTTCCCATTTGATAAACCTCCTTCTATTTATTTCTTGGCATCCGGATATCTTTCTGCCAGAGCGCCCCCTTGATACGGATGGCCTTAACAGGGCATACCTCTAAACACTGATGGCATACCAGGCATTGATCGATATCGAGAATGAAAGCCTTCTTCTTCTCTCCATCAAAATCAATGGCTAAAGTGGGACAAACTTCTGCACATTTCTCACAACCGATACATTTCTTTTGACTCAATTCATATTTGAAATTAAGCATGGTCCATTCCTCATTATTTTATTCAGGCTTTTCCCATGTCAAATCGACAGGCCGGGTGAATAAAGACATCTCCCCCGGCGAAGCCTTGATAATGACATTCTTCAGCCAGTTGGCATTATCCTCTTTGGGGTAATCCAGCCGCTGATGCATTCCCCTGCTTTCAGTCCGGTATCGGGCTGATTCAGCAATCATCTTCGAAACCGACACCATATTGATTACCTCATAGGCCTCTCTCAGGTTCCGCATATCCTTTGCAAATAACTTGGGAATCCGTTCATGTTCAATTCGGTGCAGTTCCTGAAGCCCTTTTTGTAACTCATCTTCTGTTCGAAGGGTCCCAACATAGTCCCACATGATCTCTTTGATCTCTCTCTTGATGTCCCGGGGATCCCCCATCCGGTCAGCTTTCGAAAGGAGAAGTTCCCCTGCCTCCTTTCGCTTCTGCTCAATCCATTTATTCTCCTCACCCTTTAACTGGACAGGAGGAGCTTCTCTTGCATACCAGGCCGCATATCTTCCTGAGCAGGCTCCAGAAACAATGCAGAACGGAAGGGATAATCCAGGCCCTGCTTCACCTGCAGCGTAAAGTCCCTCTAAACTTGTTTTAAAATATTCATCCGTGTAAATTCCACCTGCCTGCTTTTCCGCAGCTGGAGCGATATGGAGTGGTTTACTTTTCCAATCGAAATTCCTCATTTCATTCATTGCCGTAATTCCGTCATTCTCATAATACCACCGCTCCTCGGGGACTTCCGTTAAATCGAGAAGGACGGCTCCATGTTCCCCCCGGCCTTCCCTTATCTCCATAGAACAAGCTCTCCAGAAATAGTGGTCCATCTCGGTCAGTGGTTTCCCATACCGCTTATCCATGACATCGCTGTCACTTAATGTCGCCTTGGGACCGAGCCAGCCATTCTCTTTTGCATATTTCTCAAAAAAGGGCTCGCCCAAAGCATTTCTCAGTTTTCCCGACACTCTCCCATACGAGAAAGGAATCCACCATTGAGGGCATTTGGGCTCAGCAATGGTCCAGTTGCAAAATCCGACCATCTCCATTTCCCACAACTCTGCCCCTGCCCGATAAGCCATCGCATACCCATCACCCGTAATCCTCGTGGGAGAGTAAGTCCTCTTATAGACCTGGGCCGATCCTCCCGTAGCCATAATCGTGGCTTTGGCCAGAATGACGACCCATGTCTTCCGCCCCATCTCAAAGCCTATGGCTCCGATGACCCTATCTCCCTGCCGAATCAGGTCGGTGATCACCGTCTTTTCCATGGTTTTGCCGCCCATTTTCTTTAGATGGTCAATCATGGGGAGGATAATAGGGACCCCCATCGAAACTGGCCGTCCGATGAAATGCTGGGAGTAGGGGTCCTCGACACCGAAATCCCGCAACTCCTCCTGCCTCAATTTGTAATCACAGGCCACCGTCATCAGAATTCTCTGATTATCGATATAGGGATAACCCCAGCCAATGGAGACCCCTTCCTGCAGCATCTTTTTGAAAACTTCCTCGACCGTTCCGTTGAAGTAGTCGGCGTATTTCTTCTTCGTTGCCCCATGGTACGGAAGATGTTCCGGAAGAATTTCTAATCCTAATCCTCCTGCATAGATCGAACTTGAAGCTCTGCCCAGCAGACTTTTATCGACCAATAGAACATCTAAGCCCGACCGTCTCACCTCGATGGCAGCCCTCAGTCCAGCCATCCCGCTCCCAATCACCAGAACATCGGTTTCAATGGTTTTCTTTAGATTCTTCATGATCATCATTTATTCTCCTTCTTCAATTCACTTCTTTTTCTCTACCTCTTATCATCGATAAAGGTCGGCTTTGAATAATTGCGTTTAAAGAATTTGGTAATGAAAGGGGATATAAACAGAAAAAAGGCCACACCTAAAAAGACCATCGCAATAGACCGTTCAAATATTTTTGAGACATCTCCTCTGAAGAGCATCATGGTTTGTCTAAAAGCGTCTTCCAGTAAAGGCCCAAGGACAAAGGCAAGAATCAGTGGGGCAGGATCATATCTGAATTTGCGCATTAAGTAACCCATTGTACCAAAGATGATGACAACCAATATCCCTGAAATATTGTTATTAATACTATAGGCACCTATGAAACAGATCACTGTAATCAGTGGAGCCATAATTTTAGAGGGAACTTTGAGAATCTTCACAAAGAGTCCAATCAGTGGAACGTTCTGTATAAGCAATAATAAATTCCCGATATACATACTGGTAATGATTCCCCAAAAAAGAACCGGGTTATCCCTTAGAAGTAGAGGGCCAGGATTGACACCGTGAATCATAAAAGCACCAATCAGCAGGGCCATCACCACGTTCGCTGGAATGCCGAGGGTGAGCAGAGGAACAAATGCTCCGATTGCCGCAGAATTGTTGGATGACTCAGGCCCAGCAACCCCTTCGATGGCGCCCGTGCCAAATTTGTCAGGATGTTTTGAAAGTCGTCTTTCCATCGCATAAGAGACAAAAGAGGCCATGACTGCACCGCCTCCCGGCAAAATACCCATAAGGAATCCGAAAATGGAGCCTCTGGTGATTGGAAAGAAAGAGTCTCTCCAATCTTTTCTGTTGGGAAGAATCTCTCTCAATTTCGTTTTCGCTTTGAGAAATTCACTCGATCCCTCCTTACTCTCTATTAAGGAGAATACTTCTGCCAAACCGAAGAGCCCCATCGCCATAGGGGCTAAATCAACACCATCCATTAAATTTTTAATACCCATTCCAAAACGGATTTGCCCAGAAATAGGGTCCATGCCTATGGTCCCAAGAAGAAGGCCTAAAATTCCCATCATCAAGGATTTAATCATCGACTTGCTTGAGAGATAAATGACTAAGGACAGACCTGCTATCATCAAGGCCATATATTCCGGGGGACCCATCATTAAGGCCAGTTTGGCAAGGGGGGGGGCCAAAAACATGAGTATAATGATCCCCAATGTACCTGCAATAAATGACCCAAATGCAGCAATCCCAAGGGCTGCCCCGGCTTTTCCTTTTTTTGCCATTTCGTACCCATCAATGCAGGTAACCACCGATGATGCTTCTCCCGGGATTTTCATTAATACGGAGGTGATGGTCCCTCCATATTGCACACCATAATAAATCCCGGAAAGCATGATCACAGCCGATAGAAGGTCCATTTTATAGGTTACAGGGAGCAATAAGGCAATCGATGAAACCGGTCCTAATCCAGGCAAAACTCCAACAACCGTCCCCAAGGTAACACCGATGAGACAGTAAAGAAGATTCAATGGAGCCAGTGAGGCTGAAAATCCGAGGAGGATGTTATCAAGCATTTCTCAACTGCCTTTAATAGAACCGCAATAGAGGTTCTAAAACACCCCATGGAAGTTGGACACCCAGCAACTTCACAAAGACGAAATAGGTTAATAGGGTGGTGAATATAGAAACAGAGAAAGATAATTTCATCGGTCGTTTACTGAATGAAATCAATGTTACAATCATAAAAATGAAGATGGTTAATAAAAAGCCAAGTTGATCGAAAAGAAAATAAAAAAACAAAAGTAAGCAAAGAAAGATGATGGTTCTATGAATGACTGAAAATTTCATAGAGTCAGATTCCCCAAGCTCATCCTCCTTATTTTCTTTTCTGAAACTGCTTACCACAAAGAGAAGGAAACTCAGAATTGAAAAAATACTGCCTAACAAAAGAGGGAAGAAACCCGGTCCCGGCCCATATCGGTCCCATATCGAATAGTTAAAAGATCCGATCAAAAACAAAATTCCAACAAACAAAAAAAATAAACTGCTAATTAAATCTCTTTTTTTCATTTTCTGGAGTGTTTCTCTTATAAAATAAAAGAATTTTCATCATTTTGATCCAAGGGAGTGTTGCTTCAGATTTTAGTGTGGAAGTGCTCTATTTTTCGCCTCAATCCGTAAAAGATTACCCTCTTAGGTAGGCTTTTTGGATGACGTCGCTCTGAAAGAGTTCGCTCCGATTCCCTTTCACGACGATCTCTCCTTTCTGCAGGACATAGCCCTTGGAGGCGATGGATAGGGCTTTCTTGGCATTCTGCTCGATCAGTAAGATCGTGGTTCCCTCATCATTGATTCGTTTAATCGTCTTGATAAACTCTTCAACAAGGATGGGAGAAAGTCCTAAGGAGGGTTCGTCCAGGAGAAGGATCTTGGGCTTTCCCATCATGCCCCGCCCAATGGCGACCATGCCCTGCTCCCCTCCGCTCAATGTCCCGGCGAGTTGCTGGAGCCTCTCTTTGAGGCGTGGAAAGAGCTTGAAGACCGCATCCAGCCTTTTCGAAACTTCCTCCTCATTGATCTCGGAAAAGGCTCCCACCTTTAAATTCTCAAGGACGGTCATTTGGGGAAAGAGTCTTCTCCCTTCAGGGACAACATTGATCCCAGCGTCAACCACCTGATGGGTTTTCCATTCCTTAAGTGACTTCCCCTCAAAAGAAATCACTCCCTCAACCAGCGGGATGAGTCTCAGGATCGACTTCATTGTCGTGGTCTTTCCTGCCCCGTTGCTACCGAGAAGACAGACCAGCTCCCCTCTTTCGATCTCCATGCTCACATTCCGGAGCATGGGAACACCGCCATACTCAGTCGATACCCCTTCAAGCTTGAGCATCTTTCTCTTCCCTTCCCAGGTAGGCTTCGAGCACCAACTCGTTGGTCGATACTTCCTGAAATGTCCCTTCCGCAATCTTACGGCCGTAGTTAAGGACGATCACTCTCTCAGCCACTTCCCGAATGACCGCCATATCATGTTCAATGATGATGATCCCGATGCCGCCAACTTTCTGCCTGACCTTCCGTATATCCTCCATCAGCTCTTCTGTCTCTGCAGGAGACATTCCAGCCGAGGGTTCATCGAGGAGAAGGAGTTTGGGATTAGAAGCCAGCGCCCGGCAGATCTCAACCTTTCTCCGGTCAGCCTGAGGGAGATCTCCTGCCCGCTGATAACAATTTGAAGCCAGTTCCTCACTGAACTGGGTTAAAAGCTCCAATCCCTTTTCTACTCCTTTTTCGGTCTCTCTTTCCACATAGCTTCGTCGGAAGATAGCATCAAACCAGTTCGAATCCTGATGAGGATGCATCCCGACCAGAACATTATCAAGCACACTCAGATTGAGAAAAAGACGGTTGTTCTGGAAAGTTCGGGCCACCCCCTGTTTAGCGATCTTAAAAGTAGGGAGCCTGGACAGGCTCTCCCCACAATATCGGATCTCACCTTCTGTTGGTTTATAGATGCCGGTAAGGAGGTTGAAAAAAGTCGTTTTTCCTGATCCATTCGGCCCGATTAACCCAATGGTCTCCCCATGGTCAATGATGAAATCCATTTCATTGACGGCGGCTAATCCTCCGAAGCGTATCGTCAGCTTTTTGGTTTCTAACAATGGGGACATAGGATTTTCTACCTCATTGGCAATAGCCGATTTTTAAAATGTCAAAGTTCAAAGTTCAAAGTTCAAATTCCAAAATAAATCCAAAGTTCCAATGTCAAAGATTCTTGAAATTTAGGTTTTGTCATTCCTTTGACATTTGGACTTTGTTATTTGGCATTGATCCATCCAACTTATTTTCTATAGACTCTCATCTTCTGTGGAAAGAGGCCCTGGGGCCTGAACATCAACATCGTAACGACAATCACTCCATAGATGAGTACCCGGAAATCTTCGAAGGCCCGGAACTTCTCAGGCAGAATCGTCAACAGGATGGCTCCGATGATCACTCCGAAGACATTATCCATCCCACCAAGAATCACCATCGTCACCACAACCACCGACACAATAAAGGCAAAATTCTCAGGAGAGATAAAACCGATGTAGTGAGAGTAAACTGTTCCAGCTACCCCTCCAAAGAAGGCGTCGATGCAGAAGGCCAGTATCTTATACCAGGTCACATCAATCCCATGGCACTTCGCTGCAATCTCATCCTCCCGGATAGCGTTCCAGGTCAATCCTACACGGGAATGATGAAGGCGGTGGGCGACAAAGAGAGACCCCCCTACAAGAAGGAAAATCAGGTAGTAATAATTTGACTGAAAAGGAAGCTGGTACCCAAAGAGGTTTAATGGATCTTTGAAGGAGTGGCCTAAAAGGGAGGGAGGAGGAATGTTCGGAATGCCATTGGGTCCGCCCGTCCACGAAAAATTGATGAGGAGGATATAGATGATCAATCCAAAGGCAATCGTGACCAGGGACAAATAGTAGTCCTTCGTCTTCATGCAGGGAATCCCTAAGAGAAGGCCGAAGAGAGACGCAAGGCTTCCGCCAATCAGAAGGCCTAACCAGAAGGAGATGTGAAAATGGACCGCCAAAAGAGCGGAGGCATAGGCCCCGATCCCGTAGGAGGCTGCTGTGGCAAAGTTGACCACATTCGTGCTTCCGAGCTGAAAGTTGAGCCCGAGGGCCAGGATCGCAAAGAGACCGGCCATGACGCAGATATGAATCAGATAGGGGCTCGATTTAAAGACGAACGGAAGGGTGAGAAGCATCACAACAAACCCTACTCCTGCAACGCTCTTCATCTCATGAAAGAGCTCGGTCAGTGCGATGCGAGCTTTATCCCACTTTTTGAATACCACCCCAATGCCGATGAAAAAGAGAAGAAAGGCAACCACATATCCTGTTTCATTTGTTTTCATGAAGGCGGCAAAGAGAATGAAAAAACAAGCCTCCACGGCAAGCAGGAGAACGGCTCGTCCAATGGTCCGTGTCAGCATATTTTAGAAACCTCCTTAAACCTTTTCGTAGACCTTCTCTCCTAAAATCCCTGAGGGTTTAAAAATTAAGAAGAAGATGACCACTAAAAACGCAAAGACATCCGTATAAGGAGTGCCCCCGGGGATGAAGGCAGCGGCAAAGGTCTCTACAAATCCAAGAATCAAACCGCCGATGATAGCGCCATAAACATTGCCTAATCCTCCCACCACAGCAGCCGAAAATCCCTTGACGCCTCCCATCAGTCCCATGTCAAACCGGATGATGTTGTTGTAAGCCCCGATGAGAATACCGGCAATCGCGCCAAGAGCAGAACCGACTAAAAAGGTGACCGCCACAGTACGGTCGATATTGATCCCCATCATGGCGGCTGCCTCTGTGTCCTGTGAGACAGCCCGGATGGCAGCTCCCATTCTTGTCTTTTTTATAAAGAGGAACATCATAGAGATGAGGAAGATCGTTGTTCCAAAAATGATTAAATTGTCGAGCCGGATGAGAACCCCTCCCCATTGAAAACTGGTCTGTGGCAGAATCCTCGGAAAGATCTGCGGATTGCTTCCGTGGGGAAAGGAGAGTCTGACGGTTTCCCTCACAACCATGCCTAAAGCCACTGTAGCCACCAGCACCATTAATAGAGGCGCATAGCGAAAGGGTCTGATTACAACCCTCTCGAAAAAGGTCCCTATCAGTCCTGTGAGGATCATGGCCAGAAGAATTAAAAGGGGAATGAAAAGGAAACCCGGGAGGAAGGTTACCAGTCCAAGGAATTTCGCCAGCCCATAAAGGATCAGGGTCATAAAGGCTCCAAGGATGCAAACATCCCCATGGGAAAAGTGCACCACATTGAGTGCGCCGAAAAAGAGATTAAAACCGATAGCGATGAGAGTGTAAGTACATCCGAGGAGCAATGCATTAATCATCTGCTGTATGATTTCCGCCACTCTATTTCTCCTTCCTGAAAAAACTACGACGAATGGTCAAGTGACCAGGTTTAACATAATTCCGTTCGTGGTGAACTATTTGATTCACCGTTCATCCTGAGGCTCTCAAAGGATGAACGGTTCATACAAGACAGGGTTTCTCTACCCATGAACGGACTTATACCGCAATTGAAAACAAAAACGTTTGCCCGAGGGGTTAGGCAAACCCCGTTAGAAAGTCTGCCTCGTTCCATTCAGGAAGCTCACACGGGCTTTAGATACCGTGTTCGCTCAACATGAAATTAACTCATTCTTGCTGGAAGCAACGGTCCTTTCTAACGGGGCATAAAATTGGACTGATTATTTGGGAAGTTTCTTTGACCCTTTGGCATAATCCGATTCTTCCCAGGTAACCCATTTACCACCCTGCCCTACGAATCGACTGACAATGAGGTTCGTCGTCTGCCCGGTTGCATCGAAACTGGTTTCTCCCATCAGGCCCTTATATTTAATTCCCCTGATATATTTCGCTATGGCCGCTTTGTCATCCGTTCCGGACTTCGAAATCGCTTCAAGAAGAATCCCTGCGGAGTCATAAGCGTTTGGACCATAGGCTCCAAAAGGCTCCCGGTATCCTGCACCTTCATAGGCCTTAACAAACTTTGTTCCTCCTTCGAGTTTATCAATGGGCCTTCCGGGTTTAATGGTCACAACCCCTTCGCCTGAAGGACCAGCTACTTCTAAAAATTTGTCATCTTTAATTCCTGAAATGGCGCAGAACAGCTTCTTCAGCCCCACCTTCTCCATCTGGTCCCGGATGAGAGCTCCCTCCATCACCACACCTCCAAAATAGACGGCATCCGGATTAAGACCTTTAACTTTTGTCAGAATGGGACGGAAGTCTGTTGTTCCTACAGTAACGCTGTCTACGGAAAGAACTTTCGCTCCCTTGCCCTCTGCCATGGGCCGGAAAGCCTTGAGGTTCATCTCTCCATAACTGCTTGTATCCGAAATAATGGCGAAATTCTTATACCCCAATTCTCCCATCACCCAGTCAATAAGCGGTCCGTTTTCCTGGACTAATGTTGGGGCCACTCGATTAACCCCAGGATATTTATAGAAGCCGGTGATGTCGGGATGGATTGCCCCCCATACGATGAATGGAATTCTATAGGTGTGAAAAATATGGATCGTGGCTAAGGCCACCGGGCTGTTCCAATGACCGCTGGCGACCACCACAGCCGGGTCAGAGACGAGTTTGAGTGCAGCCGCCACACCCGTGGCAGGATCGGAGGCATCGTCCAGAGCCACCATCTCAACTTTGAAAGGATATTTTCCGGAAGCATTGGCCTCACGAATGGCAAGATCGAACGCATTTCTCGCCCCCACTCCCTGGGCCGCATTGGGTCCGGTGAGAGGACCGATGAAACCAATCTTCACCACCTTTGACTGCGCCCATCCGCTTGAGGTGATTAAAAAGATCGAGACTGCTAAAAGAAGAACAAGAACCATCATCCGATTAAAACACTTCATCTTCATACCCTCCTTTTCCTTTGAATATGTTTGCTACCCCCTCGAGCAGCAATCCTTAAATCCTTCAGGTCGAATTTAACAAGGTTGAGCCTCTTTTTCAAGAACAAATTCAACATGAAGTTAGAATAAAAAATTGTTCCACAAAATATATCTCAAAAAGAGTTTCAAAAAGAGTTTCTATTGACAGGAGTGAGGTATTTTTCTATAATTCAAGCCGCTTCAAGAAATGGACCATTCTCACAATCGAATCATCTTATTGTTCCCATTTCCGCAAAGCGTTAAGAACAGAGAAAATGTTGAGGTTATCTTTATCGGAGGAAACAGCATCAGGAAGGAGGTGAATCTTTCTTTACCGAAAGAGAGTTGAGATAAACAATTAAATTTTTAAGGAGGAGAAAAATGAAGGCCCATCATCCATTATGTAAAACGGTTTTAGCCATCTCTGTATTCGCATTAGTCATGTTCATCTGTTCAGGGGATGCCTCTGCATCAAAAGTTTTAAAACTGGCCCATTTGAATCCCCAGGAGCCCTTTGAAAATCCGACGGCCCCCATTGCCGCTGTATTTAAAACGATGGTGGAAGCAAGGACCAATATGGGCATCAAGGTCGAACTCTTCCCTGCAGGCGTCCTTGGAAAAGAACGGGAATCGATGGAGCAGGTTCAGCAGGGGGTGATCCAGAGTTATATCGCCTCAGGAACAGGTATCGCACAATTCTATAAGGCTTACGATGTCACCAACCTCCCTTTTGCTTTCAATTCCTATGCGGTAGCCTATGAGGTCTATGATGGGCCTTTCGGTCAGGAGATGGCAGAGGATATCCGCAAAAAGACAGGGTTTAAAGTTCTGGGCTTTGGCGAATCCGGAGGTTTTTTCCAGATCTCAAATTCGAAGAGACCTATCAAAACGCCTGCAGATATGAAAGGGTTAAAAATCCGAACTATGGGCATTCCTCTTCATATGGGAATCATCGATTCGCTTGGAGGCGCGGCCACTCCCATCGCATGGGTGGAAGTTTACACCGCTCTCCAAACAGGTGTGGTTGACGGCCAGATGAACCCTATTCCGATCATCAATACCGCAAAATTCTTCGAGGTCCAGAAATATATCACCCTGACCAATCATCTCTATGCTCCCTATGTCTGGGTGTTGAACGACAAATGGTTTCAGGGACTGACCCCGGTGGAAAAGGAGATCGTTCTGGATGCAGCCAATACGGCTGTGATGTCCGGCAGAGGATTGAACCGGATTATCGAATCATCGGATAAGGGTCTTCCGGTGATTGCGAAGAAAATGGAGATCTATACTCCCAGCGTGGAAGAGCTCGCCCAGTTCAGAAGGCAGGCCATTGCAGGCGCCCAGAAAATCATCTCAGAAAAGTTAGGAGAGGAAGGAAAGACATGGGCCGATAAATTTTTAAAGGCGATTGATGTGGCTGAGAAAAAGATGAAGGCTCAGGTCAAATGAGGTTTTTGTATCGATGGAGTCGATGCCTGAACAAAGGGGATTTCTTCACGTCATGGATAAGCTTGCATGGATCGTGGAAAGGATTGCCGCCATTCCCTGTATGATTGCCATCGGAGGGATGACGGTGATCGTTATCCTCGGTGTCATCTTCCGCTATGTTCTTGGAAGCCCCCTCGGATGGACTGAGGAAGCAGCCCGGTACCTGATGATCTGGGCTGCTTCCCTCGCTGTCA
The DNA here is from genome assembly GCA_016875195.1 of Deltaproteobacteria bacterium. Taxonomy (GTDB): domain Bacteria; phylum Desulfobacterota; class BSN033; order BSN033; family UBA1163; genus RBG-16-49-23. The sequence goes on along the minus strand of VGRY01000020.1, from coordinate 44,952 downwards.
GCATGGGGATTATGAAAGGAGAACATGTGGGAATCAACCTCGTAGTCAACTCCTTTCCGCCGAAGGTCCGGAGGTGGGTGGCCATCTCGGTCCATCTGGCCATTCTGGCCTTTCTATGGGTTCTGACCCATCGCGGTTACCTAATGGCCATGAGTGGAAGGAATCAGTTTTCGCCTCTCCTCGGCTTCACTATGATCTGGTCTCTGGCGGCAATCCCTATTGCCGGCCTCCTGGCCATGCTTCAAACCGTTTTCCTCATTCTTAAGATAATCTGCCCATCAAAGGAGTCAACGAATTAGAGGGATGAGATGCTTATCTTCATAGGATTTGTTTTTTTAGGACTCCTGCTGCTCGGAACGCCGATCGGGTTTGCCCTTGGAATTGCAGCCCTTGCGGTTTTTCTCAAGATGGATGTCCCTGTCCTTTTAAACATGGTCCCTCAGCGTTTCTTCGCCGGTCTCGACATGTTCACATTGATGGCCATGCCCTTCTTCATCCTCGCTGGCGAGATCATGAACAAATCCGGGATCACACATCGTCTTGTTCAGTTTGCCAATGTCCTGGTAGGGCATCTGAGAGGAGGATTGGCCCACGCAAATATCGTGGCCAGTATTTTCTTTGCCGGTCTGACCGGAGCTGCCGTTTCTGACACGGCAGCCATTGGCACCATGCTCATCCCGGCTATGGTGAAGGAGGGCTATGAGCCCGATTATAGTGCGGCGGTCACCGCCTCTTCGTCCATTATCGGCCCTACGATTCCTCCAAGCAATATGATGGTCATTTACGGCTCCCTGATGAATGTGTCCATTGCAGGACTCTTTGCTACCGGAATCCTGACCGGCTTGCTCCTTGCGTTTTTACTGATGCTCATGGCCTCCTATTTTGCCGCAAAAAGGAACTACCCCAAAAAGCCAAGGAGTTCCCTGCGGGGAGTCCTCAGATCAACCCGTGAAGCATTCATCCCTCTTTTAATGCCAGTCATCATACTGGGGGGTATCCTTACGGGAATCTTCACGCCGACAGAGGCCGCGGCAGTGGCTGTCGGATATGCAGCCCTGATCGGCCTATTCGTCTTAAAAACTCTTAAACTCAGCGACTTCCCATCGCTATTCTATAAGACAGCCATGACCACGGGCGTCGTTTTTTTAATTATCGGAACGGCAAACATCTGCGGATGGATTTTAGCCTCTGAAAAAATTCCTGAAGCCGTGGCTTCAGCCATGGTCTCCATCAGCGATAACAAGACCATCATTCTCCTCATGGTCCTGCTTCTCATGGCCATTGTGGGTTGTTTCATGGACATTGCAGCCGCTCTGATCATCTTAGGTCCCATTCTTCATCCCCTTGCGGTAAGCCATGGTGTCCATCCCCTCCACTTCGGAATCATCATGGTCTTTTCACTCAATATTGCCCTGACGACACCACCCGTAGGAGCCTGCCTCTTTGTGGCATGTGGGATCACTAAACTGAGCCTGGAACAACTCTCTAAGGCGATATGGCCTTTTATCATCATGGAATTTATTGCCCTGTTCGTCATCACCTTTGTCCCGGATATCCCCATGGCCATCCCTAAACTCCTTGGATATTATTAAATTGCAGGTTTTATTGAATCCTGATTGACCATCTCATTGGGTTACATTGACAGAAGAAAGGCGCTTTAACGAATGACTCCTGAAGAAAAAACCCTTGATCTCGCCCAAAGGTATAAGGGCGAAACAGCAGAAAATCTCTCCAAGCTGGTCAAAATCAAATCTTTCAGCACAAAAGAGGAAGCGGTCCAGCAGGAACTTAAACGCCAGATGGAACCGTTGAATCTGGACGAATTGAAGATGGATGGCCTTGGAAATGTGATTGGTCGCCTTGGCCATGGGAAGAAGATATTAGCGATTGACGCCCACATGGACACGGTTGAGGCGGGAAACCCGGATAACTGGGAGTTCGATCCTTTTTCCGGCAAGATCGAAGACGGATATGTCTTGGGAAGGGGAACAGTGGATCAGAAAGGAGGGGCAGCGAGTATTGTTACGGCCGCCAGAATTCTTAAAGAGCTGGGGTTAAATAAGGATGTAACCGTCTATTTTGTAGGCAGTGTGATGGAAGAAGACTGCGACGGCCTCTGCTGGAAGTATATTATTGAAGAAGACCGGATAAAGCCGGACCTTGTCATTTGCACCGAACCCACCAACGGCAAGATCAGCCGTGGCCATAGGGGAAGGATGGAGATGGAGGTAATTTTTCGAGGGATATCCGCACACGGGTCAGCACCCGAAAGGGGAAAAAATGCGATCTATATGGCTTCCAAGGCCTGTCTCGATATCAAGGCCCTCAATGACCGCTTAAAAAGCGATCCTTTTCTTGGAAAGGGTTCGGTCACGATTACCGATTTCGTTTCTAAAGGTCCCTCCTTATGTGCGGTGGCCGACTACGCAAAAATCCATGTTGACCGCAGATTGACCCTGGGAGAGACAAAAGAATCTGCTCTAACTGAAATCAAAGAGATCGTAAAAGAGGTGGACGCAGAGGTTCAGATCCTTCAATATGAAGAAAAGGCCTATACCGGCCTTCGATACGGGATGGAGAAATATTACCCCACCTGGGTGCTTCCGGAAGAACATGCCGCAGTAAAAAAAGCAATTAAGGTCTATGAATCTCTCTTCAGAAACACACCCAGTGTGGATAAGTGGACATTCTCCACCAATGCTGTAACGATTACCGGCCTATATGGCATCCCCACGATCGGGTTTGGGCCTGGTGATGAGGCGCTTGCCCACGCCCCAAATGAGAAAATACCCATTGAGGATCTGGTAAAGGCATCTGCCTTTTATGCGCTCTATGCTTCTCAACTGTAAATCATCTTGGAAGGATGGATATGGAATACCAAAAAATCATAAAGGCTCTAAAAAAAACGAAGGCAAACCTTTATCAAACCGACTTTTTGCTCACCCGGGAAAAATCGGACGACCAGATCAAACAGATATTATATGTGGCCGAAGCCCTGCGTTACTTCCATCACCATCAACTCTCTTCCCGATGCTTTGACTCCGGCCTTGCCGTATCCATCTTCAGAGACAAATCCACCCGGACCCGCTTTTCCTTCTCATCCGCCGCCAATTTCTTAGGCCTCGGGGTTCAGGATCTGGATGAGGAGAAGACCCAATTGACCCACGGTGAAACCGTGCGGGAAACTGCCAATATGATCTCCTTCTTTACGGAAGTGATGGGGATCCGGGACGATATCTATCTCGGAGCCGGTCACACCTACATGAAGGCTGTGGCTGAAGCGTTAGATGAGGGATTCCAGGCTGGCGTCTTAAACCAGCGACCTGCTCTGATCAACCTTCAGTGCGATATTGATCATCCGACCCAATCCATGGCCGACCTGCTCCATCTCAAAAACCATTTTGGCTCCCTTGAAAACCTAAAAGGGAAGAAGCTCGCCATGACCTGGGCCTATTCTCCGAGCTATGGAAAACCCCTTTCCGTGCCCCAGGGAATCATTGGCCTGATGACCCGTTTTGGAATGGAGGTCAGCCTCGCCTATCCAGAGGGATATTCACTGATTCCCGATGTGACAGTCCTCGCCAAGAAGAATGCCGCCCAAAGCGGTGGGGCATTCACCATCGTTGATTCGATGGATGAGGCATTCAAGGATGCCGATATGGTCTATCCCAAGAGCTGGGCTCCATATCGGGTGATGAAAAAAAGGACGGAGTTATTAAGAAAGAACGATAAGGAGGGTCTTCAAGATCTCGAGAAAGAATGCCTCACTCAGAACGCCAGGTTTAAAAACTGGGAGTGCACTGAAGAAAAGATGAAACTGACCCGAAAAGGAGAGGCCCTTTACATGCATTGCCTTCCTGCAGATATTTCCAATGTCTCCTGCAAACAGGGGGAAGTCCAGGATTCTGTTTTTGAGAAATTCCGCATCGCCACTTACAAAGAAGCAGGCTTCAAACCCTATATCATCGCCTCAGTGATCATCAATGCCCGATTCAAAGATCCGGTCCGACTGCTGGAGGAGATAAAGAAAAGAGGGATCAAACGGGTCGGTTTCTAATTCTGTCACATAGTCTCATCGTCTCTTAGTCTTATAGTCATTTGACTAAACGACTATCTGACCAACGACTATACGACAATATTTTTTAAGGAAGCATGCAACCTATTAAGCATCTAAAATGCCTTTTGTGTGGCCATGAATACGGGCCGGAAGAAGTTCGCTACGTCTGCCCGAAACACGGCAATGAAGGCATTCTCGATGTCCAGTATGATTACGATCTCATCGCTTCAACTTTTTCCCAAAATGATCTAAATCGGTCAACCGAGGACAGCCTCTGGCGTTACAGACCTCTTCTGCCTGTAGCATCCGACACCCCTGTTCCACCCTTAAAGGTCGGATGGACGCCCCTTTATTCATCGCACCGGCTTGCCGGCCTATTAGGGATAAAGAACCTCTGGGTAAAAGACGAGACCCGTGAGCCCACCGGATCCCTTAAGGATCGGGCAAGCGTGATGGCCATTATGAAGGCTCAGGAAAACAGTGCTGAGGTGATTACCACAGCAAGCACCGGCAATGCCGCAGCAGCGCTCTCCGGACTGTGCGCCAGTATTCAGCTGCCCAATGTGATCTTTGTGCCAGCCTCTGCACCTGAAGCCAAGATCGCTCAATTGATGGTCTATGGCTCAACCGTATTGCTGGTCGAAGGGACCTATGATGATGCCTTCGATCTTTGTCTGGAATCTGCACAAGTTTATGGCTGGTACATCCGGAATACCGCATACAACCCTTACATGACCGAAGGAAAGAAGACGGTTCTCTACGAGATTTATGAACAGTTGGAATGGGAAGGGCCCGATGTGATCATTGTTCCCGTTGGAGATGGTTGTATCATAGGCGGAATCCATAAGGGCTTAAAAGACCTCTTCGCATTGGGGTGGATCAGGAAAATGCCGCGGTTGATCGGAGTTCAGGCGTCTGGCTCAGCCTCCCTCTGTCAGGCCTGGGAAAAGGGATTGGACCCTTCCGAAATCAAACCTATCGAGGTCAAAACGATTGCTGACAGCATGGCCGCGGGCCTGCCCCGCGATCGCATCAAGGCAATGCGGGCTGTCCGGGAGACCGGAGGAGCCTTTGTAATCGTAACCGATGAGGAGATCCTTCAAGCTATCCCAACCCTGGCAAGGGGGTGCGGAGTATTTGCAGAACCGGCTGGAGCGTCCTCCCTGGCAGGGTTGTTCAAAGCTATCCAGACAGGCCTGGTCCGGCCTGAAGAACGGATTGTTATTCTTGCCACAGGGAGTGGTCTTAAGGATATTTCTTCAGCGATGCAGGCCACAGGAAAACCCAAACGGATCCAAGCCAGCCTGAAAGCGGTTCAGGCCGCCCTGGACAATGGCCTTTTCTTATACAAGAAATAAGGGAGAATCGGCATGATTGACCTCACGATCAATGAAGAAAATTTGAAAAGAACGATTCATCGGGCCAGAGAAAAAAAGATTGTCATCCCAACTTTCCGACAACAGAGAAATCCGGAATTGATCCCTCGGAAGATAAGGGACAAATTGAGAGAGATTGGGCTCTGGGAGGTCCACCCCTATAATCTTTTTCGGATCACCTGGAAGAACGAACCCGTTGATCATGGCGGAGGTTTCGGAGAGGTCAATACAATGGAAATCCCTTCAGAGATCTCAGGGGTTCCTGCCCGGATTATCGCCCTGATTGGGAAGTGGTTCCCTACGGGTTGTCACAAAGTCGGAGCCACCTTCGGGTGTTTGGTTCCCAGGTTGGTTACCGGTCAGTTCGACCCGACCGAACAAAAAGCGGTCTGGCCCTCCACCGGAAATTTCTGCCGGGGCGGATCTTATAATGCGGCTCTATTAGGATGTGAATCCATTGCCATTTTGCCTGAAGAGATGAGTCAGGAACGATTTGACTGGCTCTCCAGGATGGCAGGCGAGGTGATCACCACACCAGGCGGCGAGAGCAATGTGAAAGAGATATTTGACAAATGCTGGGAACTGAAGAAGATGCGTCAGGATATCTCTATCTTCAACCAATTTGAGGAATTCGGGAACCATCTCTGGCACTATGAAATTACAGGCCATGCGACTGAAGAGGTTCTCCGTAAAATGATGGGAGATAATGACCGATTCGCCGGCTTCATCTCCCAGACCGGATCAGCCGGTACCCTGGGAGCCGGCGATTATTTAAAAGAGGTCTTCCCAGGAAGTCAAATAGTTGCAGGCGAGGCGCTTCAGTGCCCCACTCTTCTGCTTTGCGGTTTTGGAGACCATCGCATTGAAGGAATTGGTGACAAACACATCCCCTGGATCCACAATGTCAAAAATACGGATATGATCATCGACGTGGACGATCAGGCCTGCATGAGTCTGATCCGGCTTTTTAACGAGCCTCCCGGCTGGGACTATTTAAAAAAACAGGGGGTGAAGCAGGAGATTATTTCGAAGCTTCCCCTTCTTGGGATATCGAGCATCGGCAATCTATTGTGCGCCATCAAATTTGCCAAATACTATGAATTAACCCGGCATGACCTCGTTGTGACCGTGTGGACAGATTCCATGGATCTTTATGGCTCCCGTCTCAAGGAGTTACTGCGAACCCTTGGACCTTATTCGGAGATGGATGCCGTTAAAGATTACCACCGTTATCTCATGGGAATCTCCACGGACCATCTACATGAGCTCAGTTATCAGGATAAACGCCGAATTCATAACTTGAAGTATTTTACATGGATCGAACAGCAGGGCAGGAAACTTTCGGAGTTGAATGAACAGTGGTATGATGCTCCAAACTACTGGGGACGAATCCACGGGCAGGTTCAGAAAATAGATGAGCTCATTGACCAGTTCAATGAGCAGACCGGATTGTTGGGATAAGAAGAGAGGACAGGAAGACAGAATTCTTGACTTCTATCTCGCCATTCAGTAATTCTTTTCCTAAAAAGATATTTTCAAAGGAGGTGAGAGTGATGTCGCATGTCATCGGGATCATTGTTGGGGTGGTCATCACCATTCTGGGGATACTCCTCCTGATCTGCTGGTGGCCGATGTTCGTCGGTGTCTTCAAAGGAATTCTCCCTATCCTTTTCATCTTGATCGGGGCGGGAGTTCTTCTCTATTTCATCAGTGAGATTAAGTCGAAATTAGAGGTTGGGAATGAAGAAACAACCCTCCCCAACGGAAGTAAAAAAGAATAGTCAGGGTGCGATGGTGATTAGGGGCGGGTTTGAGCAGAAGGTCCAGGCCCACCTTTTTTATTCGGTACTTTCTCTTCTCCCACGGGTTCAATGTGAACCACCACATCGGTCACTCCTGGGAAATCCCTCTTGATTTTATTCTCGATGGCATATGAGAGGTGATGGGCCCGGTGGACATCCATCTCCCGGTCAACCAGAACATGGAGATCGATATGGATGTCATCCGCCCGCCCCCTGCTCCGAATCTGATGACATTCCTTCACTCCTTTAATGGCCAGAACAACCTTCTCGATCGCCTGAATGGGGATGGCTGTTCCATCGCTGAGCACCCGGGTGCTCTCCCTCAGAATTTGAACAGCCGCATATCCGATGAAAAGAGCGATGAGGAGAGAGGCAATGGGATCGACAATGGGGTAACCCAGTCGGATGGCAATCAGCGTAATGATGACGGAGATAGAAGTCAGAATATCCGCACGGGTGTGAAGCGCATCAGAGACAAGCACATCGCTCCCCAACTCTTTCCCTTTTTTACTCTCATAGACCATGACACCTATATTGATTGCCAAAGTTACAATCATCACAAGAAACGCACTGAGGCTAACATTAGGAATCACTGGATGCATCAGGCGTAAGATACCCTCTCTTATCACATTGAAACAGACAAGAAAGAGGAAGGCAGAGATGGCGACCGAGGTAAGGGTTTCGAATTTCTTATGGCCATAGGGATGGCTTTGGTCAACGGGACGGGAGGCAACCCATATGCCCAATAAACCGACGAGATTCGATGAGCCATCAGAAAAAGAATGGAACCCATCGGCCTTCATGCTGGCAGATTGAATGAGCCAACCATAGATCAACTTTGCTCCTGCCACCCCCCAGTTGAGAAGAAGGGTATAAATCAGGACTCGTCGAATCTGTTGGAAACGGTTTCCTGGATCCATCTTTTTAAATTTCAGCCTCCAGACCTATCAACTATCCCTTGAAATGGGATGACGAATCATGCTAATCATAGCACTTAGAAAAGCACGCAGGGTTTACACAATTCGTACTATTCGATGTCATTCGTGTTATTCGTCTCTATGAAAAAACTTCAACCGGGGGACAAGGTAGTTAAGGTGGATAAGGATTTTGGGATCGCTTGGATTCTTCTGCCTCCTGACCCGAAACTGGGAGGGTTCCAGGGGATATCCCCTCGAATCATGGATGAGGAAAAATATCTTTCAGCGAAAAAAAAGTTTCAGAAAAGAGAAGGGAATTGAGGCGCTCCCTTTAGAGCATAATAGGATGCTTGCCCCTAATGCCTTATCCTTTCCTCTCTCCTCTTTTCGCCCATCGAACCATTTAGAATTCCCCCATGGATGACCCGTCCATCCGGGTCGGCGTTGATCGCCTTTAAATAGTAGTGCTCTGCCTTTGCCCCCTCTCCCACTTTCTCATAGCAATCGCCCATCAAATTCAGAGCATCTTTAAAAGTTGGAAGAAATTCGATGACTTCCTCCAGGGTGTTAATGGCCGCATAGTATCGTCCTAATTTCCAGTAACAGACCGCCAACCAATAATGCCCCTGGTAATGCTTCGGATTAAGGCGAACCACCTTCTCATAAGAAGGAATGGCGCTTTGGAATAGTCCCCTTCGGAAGTAGAGGCCTCCGAGATTCATAAAGACGGGTATAGAATGAGGATCCTTCTTTAATATCTCCTGATAAATCCCGATAGCTCGATCTAACAGATCCGCCTGGTCATAGGCATTGGCCTTTCCAAAGAGATAATGGAGACGATTTTCCTCCCTGGGAAGGTTTCTGAAAACTGTATCCGCCAAGAAAGACCAGAGGGCGGGAATCATGTGGAACAAATAACGAAGGGGTTTCATATTATCTGGCCCTTAGTAAATCTGAAAAGCGGATATCTGAATATCAGGTTATCAGGTTGTGGATATCAGGACATCAGGGCACCAGGTTTTACCTGATATCCTGATACTCTGGTAACCTACCCCCTGATTTCCTGGTAACCTGATTCCCTACAATTATACATGAAATCGGAAATGGATGATATCTCCATCCCTTACGAGATAGTCCTTTCCTTGTGAGTGAAGAAGACCCCTCTCTTTTGCCACATGTTCAGAGCCATAGGCGATGAAATCATCGAAGGAGACGGTTTCCGCACGAATAAACCCGCGCTCCATATCACTGTGAATTTTTCCTGCGGCTTTGGGAGCTGGAGTTCCTCTGGTCACCGTCCAGGCTCTCAGTTCGGAACTGACCGTCGTATAAAAAGTAACGAGGTCGAGGACTTCATAACCCACCCTCACCAATCTTTCCAAGCTTGATCCTTCCAGGCCTAACTCCTTTCTGAACTCCTCTCTCTCCCCCTCTTTCAATTCCGAGATCTCAGCTTCCAGATCACCGCAGATCACCACGACCCTCAACTTCTCTCTCCCTGCCCAATCTTGCAATGCTTTCAAAAAGACCCCTTCACCCTTAAGTTCTTTCTGATCCACATTGGCCACAAAAAAGACAGGTTTTGAGGTCAGAAGGTGGAGGTCGGAAAAAACGGCCTTCTTCTCACCGGTGAAATGGAGGGTTCCTGCGATCTGTCCTCTGTTCAACACAGTCTGGACTTCATGGTACACTTCCAACTCCAGGGCAGCCTCTTTAGCTCCGACCCTGTGGAGTTTTTCCACCTTGGCCATCCTTTTCTCGAGGGTCTGAAGATCTGCGAGAATCAGTTCGGTATTCACAACCTCAACGTCTCGTACTGGATCGAGCGATCCGAAATCGTGAGCTACATTCCTGTTATCAAAACATCGAAGCGTGTGGGCGATGGCATCTACATTCCGGATATGGTCCAGGAACTGGTTCCCCAGTCCTTCCCCTTGACTTGCCCCTTTCACCAACCCGGCAATGTCAAAGAATTCAAGAGTGGTGGGTGTGACTTTTTGAGGATGAATCCGCTTCGCCAGTTCCTCCAGCCTCTTATCCGGAACAGGGACAATGCCCAGGTTGGGTTGAATGGTGCAAAACCGGTAACTGGCCACCTCTGCCCCGGCTGCCGTTAGGGCATTGAAGATGGTTGATTTCCCCACATTGGGAAGCCCAACAATGCCGCACCGAAATCCCATCTATCCCCCCCTCAAATCCTAATTTCGAATATCGAAATCCGAATCTCGAAACAAATTCGAAATTCAAATGACCAAATTTTCAAACGGTTTTCCTGTTTTGAGTTTCGTACTTTGGTCATTCGAATTTGTTTCGAATTTCGTGCTTCGAGTTTCGAATTTAAGTTTTTGGTGGATTTCCTCTCCAATATTTGTATAATAAAACACAGAGAAAATAAAGTCCTGCGTAATGATTCAGCTTATGTAAGCAGGGACCAGGAGGAAAACGTGAAACAACAGAATCGGTTGATGGTGGAGATGGCTTGCACCGCAGTCAAAAAGACAAAATCGAAAGGTGTGCTTCTCTATGCGGATCTGATTGAAGATTACGAAAACCTCGCTAAGATCGGACAGGAGAAGCAGGTTGATCTGATTCTTGTCATTAAGGACGAAACCTCTTTTCAAGAAGCCCTTTCCATTTTCGACAAGGTGCTTCGAATTCCTGACCTCCCACTCGGTCGGATCAATCAGATCAAAATGGCCGTCATCCAGGCCCTCTCAAAAGGGCTGGTCCAAAAAGGGGACAAGTGGATCTGTCTTTCCGGAATGCCTCAAACGAAAGCCCTCGATAATCTTCTGATCCTTGAATTTGGAAAAGAGTTTGAACTTCTCTCCTCCTCCGATTTACCGGTGATCTCGGAGATTGTGAGGCCGGAAGTCTTTGAAACTGTCTTGAGTCTCGCCCTGGAAATCTCCGCGGAAGGGAAAGAGGGAAGGAAGCCTGTTGGGACCATCTTCGTTCTTGGCCGACATGATGAGGTGCTTAAATTCTCTCATCCCATGGTGATCAATCCCTTTCAGGGGTATCCGGAGGAAGAGAGAAATATCCTCGATCATCGTCTGAAGCAAACGGTCAAGGAATTCTCTTCCATCGACGGGGCCTTTATCTTCCGTGAAGATGGAGTCATTCTTGCAGCCGGCCGCCACCTCGATGCCTCCGGAGAAAATATCGAAATTCCATTAGGATTGGGAAGCCGTCACCGGGCCGCTGCTGGAATCACCCGATTGACTGATGCCCTGGCAATTGTCGTCTCCGAAGAGACCGGCGGAGTGAGGATCTTTCACCACGGAAAGATCTTCATGGAGATCGAAAAAGGTGAGTAGAAGGTTAAGGCTGAGGTTAAGGCTGAGGTTAAGGCTGAGGTCAAGGTTGAGGAAAATATTTAAACTTAACCTCAACCTTAACCTTAACCTTTTTTTGTGTTAGAAGAATGACACGAGCCATTTGTGGATGGCAAGGATCATCGGACCGAAGACTAAAGAGACGACAGTCATCAATTTCAAAAGAATGTTCATCGAAGGACCAGATGTATCCTTGAAAGGATCACCCACGGTATCTCCTACAACAGCCGCCTTGTGAGTATCCGACCCTTTTCCTCCGAGGTTTCCTTCCTCAATCCACTTTTTCGCATTGTCCCAAGCCCCTCCTGCATTAGCCATCTGAAGCGCAAGGGGAACTCCTGTAGCCAGCGATCCTAACAACATCCCAGCTAAGGCCTCCGGGCCGAGAATGCTCCCTAAGACGATAGGAATGGCCACTGCCACCACGCCAGGGGCAACCATTTCTTTCAGTGCACCGGCGGTGGTGATGTCAACGCAGCGGGCATATTCGGCTCGGGCTGTTCCTTCCATCAATCCCTTAATTTCCCTAAACTGTCTTCTCACCTCTTCCACTACACTAAAGGCGGCCCTTCCAACGGCCATCATCGTCGCTCCGCCGAAGTAGTAGGGGATGACGGCGCCAATGAAAACGCCGGCCACGATCTTGTATCCTCCTCCTTCGCTCATGATGTCAATCGCAGAAAGACCCATCACCTGCGTATAGGATAGAAAAAGGGCCAGGGCGGTCAGTGCAGCGGATCCGATCGCAAAACCCTTTCCAATGGCTGCGGTTGTATTTCCAGCAGCATCCAGAGAGTCGGTAATTTTCCGTATATCTTTGCCCATGTGCGCCATCTCGGCAATGCCTCCGGAATTATCCGCAATGGGTCCATAGGCATCCACAGAGACAACCATTCCTGTGATAGCCAGCATGCCAATGGCTGAAAGAGCAATGCCGAAAAAGCCGGCAAGTTTGAAAGAGATCAGGATGGCAATCGCAATCACCACCAGGGGGATAATGGTGCTGCGACAGCTCAGGGCAATACCGTGGATGATTGTTGTGGCCGACCCCGTGATGCTTGCTTTAGCTAACGCCTGAACCGATTTCCCCGAGGTATAGTAATAGGCGGTATACCCGATCACCGTTCCAGCCACGATGCCTGAAAACGTGGCCAGGAAGTAGGACAGATTTCCTTCAAACATCGCCCAGACCAGAATTAGCGCGCCAATCGAATAGAAGACGGAGCTGGAGTAGGTTCCCTTGTTGAGCGCCTTTCTCGGATCCGACTTCTCATCCGTTCGCACAAAGAAGACGCCGATGATCGAGGCGATGATCCCGATCGCATAGAGGATAAAACAGAGAATGACTCCTTTGAATTTTAGCTCAGGTGTGGGGAGTGTTGTTACTGCGATGATGACTCCGGAGAGAAGGGAGCCGATATAGGATTCATAAAGATCCGCCCCCATTCCTGCCACATCGCCGACATTATCGCCGACGTTATCGGCAATCGTTGCAGGGTTTCTCGGATCATCTTCCGGAATGCCCGCTTCAACCTTTCCCACCAGGTCAGCGCCCACATCCGCCGCCTTGGTATAGATCCCTCCCCCCACTCTTGCAAAGAGGGCGACGGAACTGGCGCCCATGCTGAAACCGGCGATAATGCCCGCTGCTTCGGTCATCTTTTCGATGATTCCGCCGGGAGCCAGACTTCCAAGGACGATAAAGACGATGGAGAAGACCAGAAGTCCCAACCCCACGACAGTCATTCCCATCACAGCCCCTCCCGGAAAGGCGACCGCGAGGGCCTGATTAAATCCCTTGGTGGCGCCTTGGGCGGTTCGGGCATTAGCCCTTGTGGCAATGCTCAATCCCACATAACCCGCTACCAGGGAGCAGGCTGCTCCTACCAGATAAGAAAGTGCAGTAAGGATGGAGAAATGCCATCCCTGTCCTTTCAGCCCGATCGCTAAAACGAGCGCCACGATAATCGCAAAGATGGTGATGGCTTTATATTCCCTTTTTAAGAAAGCCATTGCCCCTTCATGGACCGCCTCAGAAATGGCAACCATCTGAGGTGTTCCGGGGTCCTGTTTCATCACCTTTTTGGCCGTGAAGAGAACGAAGAATAACGCAACCAATCCCGTTAGCCCAGCAACTCCAATCCAGACCATATTTAGCCCTCCTCTAATCTGATTTTTTTCTGAAACCGATTCATTGCAGTTTGAACTCCATCTAAAAGCATCACTTTGATGGCTTCTGTTGCCTGATCAAGGACCCTGTTTAAATCGGCTTCTTCCGATAGTGGAAAAGTACCAAGAACATAACCTGCAGGATCCATTCCTTTGGGTGGCCTTCCGACGCCAACCTTCAACCTTAAAAAATTATTCGCTCCTATGGATTCAATGATGGACCGCACTCCGAGATGCCCCCCATCCCCTCCCCTCATTTTAAAACGAAGCCTTCCAAGCGAAAGGTCCAAATCGTCATGAATGACGATTAAATTTTCCGGACCGGAATGATAAAACTGAAGCACCCTGTTGACTGCTTCCCCGCTCCGGTTCATAAATGTCATCGGTTTGATGAGGATAACTTCTTGAGAGTCGATTAACCCTTTCCCGAAGAGCGCTTTGAAGCGTTTTGTGGAGATGAGAATATGGTGTGCGATCGCAAGCCGATCCATCACTAAAAATCCGATGTTATGCCGGGTCCCTTCATATGGAGCACCCGGGTTTCCCAGTCCCACAATGATTTTCAAATTCGATTACTCTTTCTCCTCCTTCTCCTTCTCCTTTACCTCTGCTCCTTCGACTGCTGCTTCCGCAGTCACTGCCTCTACCTTCTTCTCTTCTGCTATAGGCGGAACTACAGTGGCAATGGTGAAGTTGGTATCCGATAAGATTTTCGCTTTCTCCACCTGAATCTCATTGACGTGAATGGAGTCGCCGATCTTTAGAGCGCTGACATCAATATCGATGCTCTTCGGAATATCCCCCGGAAGACATTGAACTTCAATGGCCCTGCGGACCTGTTCAAGAATGCCGCCCATCTTTGTTCCTTCTGGCTTCCCGATGAGATGGATGGGAACCTCCACGGTCACCATGACATCCATGGCCACTTCATAAAAGTCGGTGTGAAGGGCTCTCTTCTGAAAGTGATCAAACTGAAGCTCCTTGACCATCACTACTTTTCTTTCGAACTGATCTCCCTTTTTTATGTCAAGGTCGATCAGGACGTTCCCGCCAGCCTCGGTCTGGAGGGTGAGTGATAATTCTTTCGGGTTGACGATTAGAGGAATCGTCTGGGAATGGGATCCATAGAAGATGGCAGGGATAAACCCACGATCTCGCAGTTTCCTTGCGACACCTTTCCCCTTTCCTTCCCTAACTTCCGCTTTTAATACAGGTCGTTCCATAGCGTTTACTCCCTTTTTTATTCGTGCAGGTGATGGTGTTGTTTTGGCTAACCCTCACAGACGCCATTTCCCTGCACTGGATTGAATTCGTCTCACACAAAGAGACAACTGACCGATTCGTCTTCATAGATCCTTCGAATGGCATCTGCGAGGAGGCTTGATACCGAAAGGACCTTAATCTTGGGACAGGCCTTTGCTTCTTCTTGCAATGGAATGGTATCGGTCACAATCATCTCCTCAATGGGAGACCCTGATATGATTTCCACTGCTTTTCCCGAAAGCACAGGATGGGTACAACATGCATAGACTCCCTTCGCTCCCTTTTCTATCAGGGCATAGGCAGCACGAACCAGCGTCCCTCCCGTATCCACCAAATCGTCCACCAGAATGGCAACCATTCCCGAAACATCACCGATGATGTTCATCACCTGTGAAACGTTCGGCCCCTCCCTCCGCTTATCAATAATTGCCAGCGAAGCATTCAACCGTTTGGCATAGGCTCGTGCCCTTTCCACACCTCCTGCATCCGGAGAGACAATCACCAGATCGTTCTTTAAAAATTTCAGATATTCCAGAAGCACAGGGGCGGCAAAGAGATGATCCACGGGAATATTAAAAAAACCCTGGATCTGACCGGCGTGAAGGTCAACGGTGAGGACCCGAGAAGCCCCTGCTGCGGTGATGAGGTCTGCAATCAACTTAGCAGAGATAGGCGCTCGAGGAGAGACCTTTCTGTCCTGTCTGGCATATCCATAGTACGGTAAGACTGCGGTAATTCTTTCCGCAGATGCCCTCTTCAGGGCATCGATCAGGATGAGGAGCTCCATCAAATTATTGTTAACGGGATGGCACACGGATTGAACCACGAAAACATCCATGCCTCGGACGCTCTCATCAATCTCGACATTAATCTCGCCGTCACTGAAGTTTTTCACCAGGGATTTACCGAGGGTCGTGCCTAAATTCTTAGCAACCTCCTCGGCCAGATTCATATTGGAATTGCCTGTAAAGATCTTCAGCCAGTCCAGGTTTTTATCCTCTTCCAAGATCACCCTTCTTCTCACCATAGAACCCCCTTAAAGCAGAAAGCGGAGAGTAGAGGGTCGAAAGTGGAAAAAATATTTTCTAATTTCCCACTTTCCACATTCTACTTTCAACTTACCAAAGATTGGCTGGGGTGGGAGGATGTGCTCGATCGCTTCGCTCTCTCCGCCTCCCCCGACTCCGTCGGGGTCGCCGAACCCGATTCCCCTCCTCATGTCGGGGAAAGGTTCTCATCCTCCTACTCCTTACTTTAATATATTGGCTGGGGTGGGAGGATTCGAACCTCCGAGTCCAGGTTCCAAAGACCTGTGTCTTACCGCTTGACGACACCCCAATCTCAAAACATAAAATCCGAAATACGAATACCGAAATTCGAAACAAATCCGAATTCCATATATTCAAATCCCATAAACAAAAATATTTTTTGTTTCGGATTTTGAAAATTTGATATTGCTTCGGATTTCGTGCTTTGGATTTCGATATTAAATCTTTAGGGGATACTTCGGGCCTGAAAAATTCTCCAACCTCTTCCCCTGACTTTCTCCTCTAATTGCTTGAATGCCTCTGTTGCCTTCTTTTCTCTGGAGAAAAGGCCGAATACAGTCGGCCCGCTTCCTGTCATCAGGGCTCCTCTTGCCCCGGACGATAGAAGCATCTCTTTCATCAAGGCTATCTCCTGGTATTTTGCGGATACAACCCCCTCTAAATCATTATATAGGAGGGCGTAAATGCCCCTTGACGATTTTAATAACCCATGAAGATTAAAATGATATTTCGTTTTTGTCAACCCTTCGGCTTCCCAGCATAAATGCTGAGGTTTGGCTTTCGACAAGCTCTCGGCTCCCAGCTCGGCCGAGGGGCTCAGGGTTGACCCTGCGCAACCCTTTTTAAATTCTCCTTCAAATGTGAGGCTTGATGCTGTCGAACGGGTCAATACAAAATTTTGATAAGCCCATCGGGTGGACACTTCAAAATCAGGATTGATGAGAAGGTACCATAAGCGAGGTAGTGTAATTTTTCTCAATCTCTCTCCAATTCCTGAACCAATGGCAGCCCCCTCCAATAAAAAGAATGGAACATCTGCCCCGATCTGAGTGCCTGTTACCATCAACTCCTTTTTGCACAGGTTTAAATTTAGAAGCTCATTCAATGCCTTGAGAGCAGCTGCCGCATTACTGCTTCCTCCTCCAAGGCCGGCTCCGATGGGAATCTTCTTTTCGATCAAGACTTCAACCCCGCCTTGATAGCCTGATTTTTCCAACATGGTCCGGACTGCCTGATAGACGAGATTTTTTCTTCCGGTCGGAAGGTTGGGGTCGTCTGTTCTAATACGAACCCCCTTCCCTCGCTTCAAGGAGAAATGGAGCGTATCGTGAAGGCTGATCTTCTGGAAAATGGTCCTGATTTCATGATACCCATCCTCCCTTCTTTTTAATATCTCCAGCCTCAGATTGACCTTTGCAGGAGACTCTAATTTGATGGGTTTGATCATATCAAGCGGCTGTATAATTGTATAATGATGAGTAGTTTAAACTCTTAACACAAAACTCTAAATCCTAAGTAAGTTGAAAATACAAAACTCAAAATTTGCATATAGAGTCGTGCGTTTTGAGTTTTAGAAATTTGAGTTTATTTAGAGTTTAGGGTTTCGAGTTTAGTGTTTAACATCAATGCTTCGCATCGATCCTTTCGGAGAAATTCACTCCTGTTAGGCTGGATTCAGAATCGCCAAGCCTTTCTATTTCGTTGGAGGAAGAACCTTAATCTCTATGGGACCCACACGGATTTCAATCCTTCTTGTCTCATCACCCTGGGGTTGAATGTAGATGACACTGCTCCACCCCTCTTTGATAAAGGTGAGCATCACATTGTGAAGCTCGAAATTACTCACCAACCGCCACTGGTGTTTTGGCATTTGCTGCTTGAAAAAATTGGCTAACTTCTCCATCTCTCCTTTTCCTTCATAGACAAGGAGTCCGGTCCGGGTCGTCCCTGTCTCATAAACAAAGGATTCCTTTCGGTTGAGATTCATCCCGGGCGGCAAAGGGATATCCTCAAATCGGTAAGAGGTTGCAATCGGCTGTGTCTTTTCCGGTTCTCTCTCACGAATGGTCCGAACAGAGAAGAAATCGCCGCACCCGTAGGCTCCGACAACAAGGAGAAGAATCATTCCTGCGCAGAAAAAACTTTTCGATGTTTTATTCATCTCATTCCTCCTTTCACTTTTTTTCTATCATAGGAGAGGTCAACCATTTTTTCAAGTGCTTTATTCAACCTAATCACTTAAACGACTAATCCTTTGAAAAACAGTTATTTATGCAATTTTTTACCATTCTAATAACAAAAATGGCAAAAAATCTCTCATTTTCATTTTTATAACCGATCAAATACAAAAATATCTCTTTAAAAAACAATACGTTCAAAGATTTAATGCATTTGGTATCAAAATTGCTCATTAACATGTGATTTACCCCGTTAGAAAGCCCCGTTGCTTGCCCCGTGCGAAGCATAGTTTCTATCGGGCTTGCAGCGGGGATGAGTCAATTACCTAATTAGTAAACACGGGGGTAATACCCAAAGTGAGCTTTCCTGTTAGAAGGGAGAAGCTCTTCTAACGGGGTTTACCTACATTTGCCAAAAAAGGACGAAAAATGGACCAAACATTGATCAACCGATTAAAAGATATTGCCGTCAGTGAATCTGGTTTTCTTTTTGATCCTTATTCAGGATCAACGTTCAATACAAATGGGACAGGCAGGCTCATCCTTCAACTCCTCAAACAGGGGAAAGATATTGAGGCTATCCAGTCTGAAATCAAGAATCATTTTAAAGTCAGCGAGGAAGACATAAGAACTGACATTTATGAGTTCATTAACCTTTTGAAGGAAGCCGAGCTATTGCCTAAAAGTTTTCATTTTTAGAAGAACTATAAAATAACTTTTATCTATATCGGAATCAGTTATGGATCAATTCGACTGGGTCATTGGAGTGACAGGGCTTAATGCCACGGATAATCCAGGCCCTGGCATCTCCGTCATCCGTTCACTTCGAGCACATCCTGGTTTTAGGGGAAAGATCATTGGTCTTGCCTACCAATCACTCGACCCAGGATTATATGCTTCTGACCTCATCGATTCAGCCTATCTTATCCCCCCTCCCTCCGAGGGGATACTCCCTCTCCGCCAACGCATCGAATACATCCGGAAAAATAACAACCTCTCCGTAATCATTCCCACACTCGACTCTGAGATATCCGGGTTCATCAGCCTGGAACCTGAATTAAAGAGCATGGGAATTCACCTGTTCTTGCCCACACAACAGCAATATGATATGCGCTCCAAAGTGCACCTTGACGAAATCTGTGAAAAGGCACACATCGATTACCCTCGAACCCGAATCGTCTCTGACATCGAATCCCTCTGTCAGGTCTCAAAAGATATTCCGTTTCCCTACATGCTGAAGGGAATCTTTTACGGCGCCAACCTGGTTAGAACGACAGAGGAGGCATGGATCGCTTTTCATCAAACCACAGCTCAATGGGGATTTCCAGTCATCATCCAGGAATTTCTGGTTGGTGAGGAATATGATGTCCTTGCCGTCGGAAATGGCAAGGGTGAAATGATAGGAGGTCTTCCGATGAAGAAAACTTCTCTGACCGATAAGGGAAAAGGCTGGGCAGGGGTGGTTGTTAAGGATCCGAAATTTTTATCGATGGCGAAAACGTTCTGTCAGCTTACAAAATGGCGCGGCCCATTTGAAATGGAGGTCCTTAAAACGAAGGAGGACCGCTACTTTCTTCTTGAGATCAATCCCCGTTTTCCTGCATGGACTTACCTCTGTGTGGGCGCAGGCCAGAATCTTCCGATTGCCGTTGTGCAGATGGCCATGGGAATCGAACCCGATCCTGTGATGGAATGTAAGGCGGGAACCATGTTTGTCCGGATTTCCCTTGAACAGATTGTAAAGATCGATAGGCTTGAAGAGATCCTCTCAAAAGGAGAGATCCAATACCGATAAATTTCCGTAAGACCCGGAGATTCGAAATGGATGAACCAAAAGCCCTTTACGAAAAACCGATCCTGGTGAAATACCAGAACGGATGGTCTGATAAATTCGGGAGACTCCAGGCCATTATACCGATGACTCACATCGATGGGTGGCGTGTTTCGGACCTTATCGACAAATACGGGTCCCCCCTCTTTGTCTTCTCCGAACGGACAATGGTTCGTTACTGCCGTGAGTTAAAAGAACTGCTCGCCCTCCGTTACCCGAAGTTTCAATTAGCCTGGTCTTACAAAACCAATTACCTGGACGCCATTTGCAAAGTCTTCGAAAGGGAAGGCTCCTGGGCCGAAGTCGTCTCAGAGTTTGAATTTGAAAAAGCGTCTCGCCTAAAGATCCCTGCAAGCCGGATCATCCTCAACGGGCCCTACAAGACAGAATCTGTCCTTGAAAAGGGGTTGAAGGGGGGAGCCCGTATCCATATTGATCACTTCGATGAACTCTCTTTGCTGGAGAAAGTCGCAGACCGTCTGGGAGTAAGGCCAGAGGTCGGCATCCGAATCAATTGTTCTCTCAGTTCCACTCCGAACTGGGACCGGTTTGGATTCAACCTTGAAAACGGACAGGCCTGGTCTGCAGTGAAACGGTTGAGCTTCGGTAAAAGTTTGGTCCTTGCAGGCTTGCATTGTCACATTGGCACCTTTATTCTGGAACCTTCCGCCTACAGGGAAGTAACTGCCAAAATGGTCCTTTTTATTAAGCGGCTTCGTGAAGAGATGGGAATATCGATCAAATGGATCGATCTCGGTGGAGGTTTTGCTTCGACCAATACGCTCCATTCTCAGTACCTTCCAGGAAAGCAGGTCACCCCTTCTTTTAGCCAGTATGTGGAGGCGATTGGAGAAGGGCTAGAAGGCCTCAATGGGCCTACCTCCGACCTCCCTCTGCTCATCCTCGAAACCGGAAGGGCGTTGATCGATGAAGCGGGACTCCTCATCACCACCGTCCAGGCGAACAAACGGCTTTCGGATGGTCGGAGAGCATTGGTGGTTGACACGGGAATTCACCACCTCATCACTTCTCTCTGGTACAAGCACGAAATTGTTCCTGCGCAGGAATTTAGCGGCACTCTTGAACCCACTGTGATCTTTGGCCCTCTTTGCATGAACCTCGATGTGATCCGGGCGAATATCCTCTATCCTCCGGTGAAGACAGGAGATCATCTCGTGATCAAAACCGTCGGTGCCTATAATGTGACGCAGTGGATGCAATTCATTACCCTAAGGCCCAATGTGGTCATGATCTCCCGGAATAGCCAGTGTGATATCATCCGCCGCGGGGAAACGCTTGATCATATCGTGGCTCTTGAAGAGGTCCCGCCTTGGATTTGAGTCGATATTTCGATTTGAAAAAAAAGGGGAAATGGTCCGACGTTCTTGATTCCTTTCTCCTCAGTTATTCCCAGATCTTTTTCTCCAAGGATCGACGGGTCGGCGCCTTGATGTTCGTTGCCACCGCCGTCCATCCGGACCTCTTCATCGGAGGGAGCATCTCAGTCCTGCTCTGTAATCTTTTCGCCCGCCTTCTTAATCTGAGCGGTGAGGCGATTCGGACTGGGATGTTTGGTTATAACGGCCTTCTCATCGGACTCGCCTTCACCTTTTTTTTCAAAGCCGATCCTACGCTTCTGGTCGTCTTTCTGCCCGCCCTCTTTTTCATCGTCCTGGTCACAGCGGCTTTGCGGTCCCTTCTGGGTTACTATTTCAACCTGCCGGTTTTGACCCTCCCCTTTTTGATGGTCTTCTTTCCGGTGTTGTCCGCCTCCAAGAACATTCAGGGAATCATCTCCAATCTCAAAGAAGTAGCCCCATCCGTTTTTGAATTCTCCTTCTTTGAAATTGTAATTAGTTATCTAAAATCGCTCGGAGCAATCCTCTTCATCCCTGATGCGGCGTCAGGGGCTATCCTCTTCATCGCCCTTCTTCTTTTCAGCCGAATCGCCACGATCCTCTCATTCATGGGGTTTGCTATGGCCGTGGCATTGATCCGCTGGGTGTTTAACTTTCCCATGGAACACCTCTATCTCTCAGTGGGGTTTAATTTCATCCTCACTTCGATGGCAATGGGAGGCGTCTGGTTTGTTCCGCAAAAGTCGTCCTTTCTCCTTGCAGGCTCGGCAGTACTTCTGTGCGCGATCCTGTGGGCGAGCAGCGCCGAACTCCTCTCATCCCTGGGGCTCCCGGTCCTGATCCTTCCCTTTAACCTTACCCTTCTTACCTTCCTCTACGCGATGAACCAGAGAACACTCGATGCCCATCCCAAATCCGTTGACTTCGAACCCGATACTCCCGAATCGAACCTCTTCCATTACCAAACCCGGATCATGAGGTTTGGTTCGCATTTCCAGCACCCGATCAGTCTCCCCTTTCTCGGAATATGGACCTGCACTCAGGGACCTGCGACCCCTCCCACTCACCAGGCCTTCTGGGAGCATGCCTATGATTTCGAAGTCAAAGATTCATCCGGAAAGCCATTCAAAAATGGAGGCCAGGAGGTTTCAGACTACCTCTGTTACAAACTTCCGATCCTTGCCTGTGCCGATGGACAGATCGTGAAAGTGATTACCCATCTTCCGGACAACCCGATTGGAGAACCCAATCTAAAAGAAAACTGGGGCAACCTGGTGATGATTCAACACGGCCCTTCCCGCTTCTCTATGGTCTGCCATCTCGCAGCAGGGTCTTCAAGATTCAAGGAGGGAGACTTCGTCAGAAAGGGGGATATCATCGGACTCTGTGGAAACTCTGGACGATCTTCTGTCCCGCACCTCCACTTCCACCTGCAGGCAACCTCCCGTATTGGTTCACCCACAATCCATAGCGAATTTCATGAAGTGGTCCTCGAAGGACAATCCTCTCTCCTTATCAGCACTTATGTCCCGCACGAGAGAGACCGGATCCGAAGTGTCAATAGAAATCAGGTGGTCGCCGACTGTTTTATTTTTCCCATTGGTCAAAAGATCACCCTCATCTGCCGTTCCGGAGACAGGCAGTGGAACGAGGAGGTCGAAACTTCCATCGATCTCTATGGCCACCTTTGTCTTTCTTCCCTGACCCACAAGGCCTGTCTTCGTTTTGAAAATAAGAATAGTTTGTTTGTCATCTACGATTTCGAGGGAAGTCACGATTCTGGCCTTTCCATTCTTTATGCCTCTGCACCGCGTGTCCCTTATGAGTCTGGGGAGAATCTGACCTATCACGATACGCTTCCCCTCAGACACTTTTTACCTAAAATGAGAAGAGCCCTCTCGGACTTAACGGCTCCATTCTTTAACCGTAAGGGCCTGAAGATGGAATATCAATGTAGACTGAATGGTGAGAATTTGATTGTTTCCGGATATTTTTCAAAACAAAATCCGCATTCTTACCCACCCATTGAAACAAGGGCAGTATTTCGTGAAGGATTGGGGTGGGTGGAAAGCCATCTTCATCGTAAAGGGGAAAAAGTCGAAGTCATAAGATTTGATAATAAAAAATAATGAACTCACCAGGGGGTGTCCCATGAAAACAAGAAGGCCTATTGCATTGATTTTGCTTCTCATCTCAGTCCCCTTTCTCACTCAGGCCTCAGGGGAATCGATTCCTCAGATCTACCAGCAGTCCTATGATGAGGAGGGAAAAGGGAACTATGCAGAAGCCATCCTCGTTCTGATGCGAATAGAACGCCTCGAAGAGAAGAGTTATCTCTTCCATCTGCGATTAGGGTGGCTTAACTATCTCGGGAAAAAATTTCCTGAATCTGCCAGTACCTATCAGAAAGCCGTCAGGCTCAATAAGGATTCGGTTGAAGCAAGGTTGGGGCTCATGCTTCCACTGATGGCACAGGGAAGATGGGCCGAGGCAGAAAAAGTGGGCAAGGAAATACTTCTGCTGGATAAGGCTTCTTATCTGGCCAACAGCCGACTCGCCTACATCTACTACAATATGAAATCGTTTAAAGAGGCCGAAGCTTACTATCGAAGGGTATTGCAGAGCTATCCCGGGGATATCGAGATGCAAGCCGGACTGGCATGGTCCCTCCTCAAACAGGACAAGAGAGAAGAGGCAGAAAAAGTTTGTCTGGAGATTTTGAAGTATGTGCCCAATCATGTCACAGCCAATGTGGGAATAAAAATGATCAGAGGGAAATGAGATGGTTCGATTTCTGGGTTCCGCGATCCTCCTTATCTGTATGATCTTGTCAGGCTGCGCATCAATCAAAGTAGCTTCTGACTATGAACAGGCGCTCAGGGCCTTTCAAAAACAGCTCTATGCTGATGCCGAAACCCACCTACAATCTGCTCTACGCCAGAAACCTCGTAATGAGAGGTCGCTTTCTCTCCAGGGATGGGTCTTTTTTAAAATGGGCATGATGGAAGAATCGGAAAAAGTTTTTAAATTGGCCTACCAGATCAACCCTGAAAATATAAGCACGGTTGAAGGCCTAGCATGGATCGACTATGCAAAAGGCCAGAATCAAGATGCGAAAAACAGATTTCGCAAAATGATTAAATATGCCCTAGCACATTTCAATAACCCTTACTGGGCAGATTATCCTATAGCCGACCGGGAGTATATTCAATCCGTCCATTCGAATGCGAATTACGGGCTGGGATTGATTGCCAAAAGAATGGGACAATGGGATTTAGCGAGGAAATATTTGGAGGAAGCCATCAACCGGCCTAGTGCATCGATCGATCTGGAAGAGATGAGGTCACTCCTGGTTGAAATTCTTTTCGAACTTCGAGAATTCAAACAAGCATTGACCCATTATCAAATACTTAAGTCAGGAAGAGAAAATAGCTCCTTTTTTCTCAACCGATATGCCTGGTGTCTCTATCAAACCGGAAATATAGAGGAAGCAAAACCCTTCTTTCTTAAATCAAGGGCACTTATCGCTTCGGAGGCCGAACGATATCGGGGGACGTCCACGGTTCAAAATGTGACTGGAAAATTGATTGCCAAAAGGATTGCGGAAACTTACTACGGTTTGGCTCTCATTTATGCAAAAGAGAAGAATATGGAAGAAGGAAGAAAAGAACTTTCTTTCGCTTTGAGCCTCTCTCCCTTCTTTCATTCTCCAGAGGAAATTACAAAGGTTTTCAAACCCTTTCCCGAGTAAGAGCAAAAGAAGATTGAACCCCCACTCTTCGTGCGAATGAGGCTCCTCTTCCTCTTACGCTGTCTCAACACTCTTCACTTCAGGGACCTGTTGCTTCAGGACTCTCTCCACACCCATCTTCAGGGTCATCTGTGACATCGGGCATCCCCCGCAGGCGCCCGTCAGCCTCACTTTGACGACTCCATCAACCACATCAATCAATTCGATATCTCCACCATCCGCTTGCAGAGCGGGGCGAATCTTCTCCAGAGCCTTTTCTACGTTTTCCCTCATATCCTCTCACCTCCTCCAGTTTTATGTTATCTTATTTTTTTGAAACGCTGGTCCATAGATTAATCATAACATAAAAATGAGAAATGTCGAAAAAATAAAGGCCTCCCCTGGGCAGGAAGGCCTTTTATGAACGGATGCTCTAACCTTAAAAAATCTGTTTCTTTCTTTACCCCGTTAGAAAGCCCCGCAGCTCCGCTGCGGGGATGGTGGTTGTTTCCTTTTCAGCGAACACGGGGTTTAATGCCTCGTGTGAGCTTTCCCGTTAGAAAGTTGAAAACTTTCTAACGGGGTTTACTTCTCCTCCTTTTCGATCTCTTCCAATACCGTCCGGAGATATTTCTTCAGGGCATCAGGTCTTTCGCAAAACAACACATCTCCCTCGCAGATCGTGCTGCTGCTATCGATGTCGCAATAGCCGATCCCTTTTCCCATACCCAGTCCCTCCGGTCTTCTGAAAAGTCGACATACTTTCTCCTCTACCATCTTGCGCCTCCTTCTCTCCTTTTCTCCTCGAGCAAACATTTTCTCAGCAGGTCGACCTTTTTGCAGGATTGAATATCCCCCCTGCAAACGATCCAGTTATGGTTAAGGTCGCAATATCCCCGGAGCCTATTCTCCTTCGAACTTCCATATTCCCGGTAAAAAGAACACCTTCTTAATCCTGACATCCTGATCACCTTCTCGTTTAAAATAATCGCCAAATAAAAAGGCCCGTGATGGATGAAAAGCACGGGCCCCGACATTTTCTTTGTCTGACCATAGACAGGTAGATAAAGGGTCTACAAC
Source organism: Deltaproteobacteria bacterium (assembly GCA_016875195.1). Taxonomy (GTDB): domain Bacteria; phylum Desulfobacterota; class BSN033; order BSN033; family UBA1163; genus RBG-16-49-23. The sequence goes on along the minus strand of VGRY01000020.1, from coordinate 18,805 downwards.
CTGTCCGGTGTCAGTTAAATGTTTCGGCAACCCGGCGATCCCAGGAATTTGCAATTGCAAATTCACTAAAAATCACCTTTAGCTCTCAGCTAAAGGTAAGAAACCAATTTTCGGCTTCTTTTGGGACCCGTAGCTTTCCCCGCCTGCTCCATCTCTGGAACAGTGGGCCTCCCACCTGTTCGGTGGGCAGGCGTCCCACGATTACTCGTGGTTTGGCTTTATCGTCAATATATGATTTTTCTCTTAGTTATGTATTGAGCAATATTAATGCCAAATAAGCACCATCAATTCAACATGGTGTATTCATTGCAGTTTGGCAAATCTGATTAAACTGGAAGGATTAAAAATTGGCTTTTTTTGACTGTAAATTGAAAAAACATAAGAGTGAAAAGATTACCGGAAGACCCATTCCGGGATCATATAGGCTTCGTCGGGTTTCAATCTTTTCGTAAATCTTCCTGAACCGTCTGCATCCAACAGAAGGTAATCAATCGGAGGCTCTCTATCTCTGTCCACTGCATAGGCATATACTTTCCCATTTCCACTGATTCTCGCGACATGGCCTCCGTCAGGGGTATGAAACCTCTCAATCACTTTCTCGGCTCCATCCACTTTTTGTATCACTATGGAGTAAGGGACAAGATTTTTCAAATCCGGAACCTGCCACCCCTCTTTACTGATCTCCTCGCCGGTCGAAGCAACAGGAATGATTAGAAATACAAGGCACAAAAAAGTGGTTGATATCTGGCGCCTCATAAATTAAGAATGACGTTTATCGCTGTCGAAGCTCGTATCGAGACTCGTATATGGATGCTGGATACTCGAATGTCAAGGTTCGAGCTTCCTGTTTCGATACGAGCATCGTCACCGTAAACCTATTTGTAACCTTGACCCAAAGACTATCATTACCCTTCTTCCAGATACTTTTCTGCCGCAAAGGCTGCTGTTGCCCCGTCTCCTACAGAAGTCGAAATCTGACGCAGCAGTTTCTTCCGGCAATCCCCTGCGGCGAAGATACCCTTGGTCGAAGTTTCGCAATTCTCATTTGTGATGATATATCCTGTCTCATCCATTTGAACTAGCTCTTTTAGAAAGTGAGTCCTTGGCATTAATCCAACAAAAAGAAAAGCACCTTCTATCTCCACTTCTTTCGTTTCCCCGGTCTTTACGTTTTTCACAACGACTGAGCGAACCACGCTATCTCCCTTGATTTCATGGACCACAGAATTCCAAAGGAATTTTATTTTCGGATTGCTGAGCGCTCTCTCCTGATAGATCTTTGTCGCCCGTAGGGCGTCTCTGCGATGGATAATCGTCAGCTCGCTGACAAACTTCGTAAGAAAGAGGGCTTCGGTAAGCGCTGAATCTCCGCCTCCCACCACAATAATCCGGCTATCCTTGAAGAAAGCTCCATCACAGGTCGCGCAATAGGAAATCCCTCTGCCTCTAAATTCTTCTTCTCCGGGTACGCCCAATTTACGATATTCCGTCCCGGTGCAGATGATGAGTGCCCGGCAAACATATTCTCCTCCATAGGTCTTCACTTTTTTTAAGCCATTTTCTAAACCAACCTCGGTTACATCATCACTGATCGTCTCCATTCCAAACCTTTTTGCTTGCTCCTCCATGAGCCGGCTTAATTCATCACCACTCACCCCCTGTGGAAAGCCCGGGTAGTTTTCAATCAATTCGGTGGTCGTCATCTGGCCACCGAAGAGAGCGTTTTCAATCAAAAGAGTCTTAAGTCTGGCCCTTGAGGTGTAAAGTCCAGCAGTCATGCCTGCTGGCCCACCTCCGATAATGATCACGTCATAAGTCTCTGCCTGTTTCCCCCCCATCGATCTCTCCTTTTTAGAAATTGATATATGTATAGTCGAACCAACTCCCCCTTGTCAATGTTCCTGATGTGTAATCATCGGATAAACCAGAATGGATGGAAAGGCGGTTCATGATTCGCAGAAACAATCTGTAGGGGCAATTCATGAATTGCCCCTACGTGTCTTGACAAGGAAGTTTACGGGAAGATAGACTAAAAACAATAAATCAACCGCATAGGAGGAAAGGATGGAGCGAACACTATCGATTGTCAAACCAGATGGAGTGAGCAAGAATCTGATTGGAGAGGTCATCAAGCGCTTTGAAGGTCGCGGTCTCAAGGTGATCGGACTGAAAATGATCTCGATGGATAAGAAAGAGGCAGAAGGATTTTACGCCGTCCATAGGGGTAAGCCCTTCTTCGAAAGCCTGACCGTCTTTATGTCTTCCGGACCCTGCGTGGTCATGGTCCTCGAAGGAGAAGGAGCTATCTCAAAAACGAGGGAATTGATGGGAGCGACCGATCCCAAAAAGGCCGAGACAGGCACGATCCGACAGCAGTTTGCCTCCAATATCGAACGAAATATCGTTCATGGGTCAGACGCCCCTGAAACCGCCGCCTATGAAATCGGCTATTTCTTCAATTCACTGGAGATCTTTTCAGCTTGAAAACCGAAAAGGTTGATCTTAAGAACTTCAGCCCTTCCGAATTAGAAAGTTTCATCGCTTCGTTCGGAAAAGAACGATATCGGTCCATTCAACTCCTGAGATGGCTCTATAAGATAGGCTTTCAGCACTTCGATGAAATGACCAACCTATCGAAGACATTCCGACAAGAGTTGAGTCACATCTGTTTCGTCTCATCCCTTTCCCCTCTTCATATCGAAAAGAGCAAAGATGGAACACAGAAATTTCTCTTTCAACTTGAGGATAAAAATAGGATTGAAAGCGTGCTCATCCCTGAAAAAAAGCGTCTCACCCTCTGTCTCTCCACTCAGGCAGGATGTGCCATGGGATGCCGATTCTGTCTCACAGGAAAAATGGGGCTCAAAAGAAATCTAACCACTGCCGAAATCCTGAATCAGGTTCTCGCAGTGAGAGAAACATTGGAGGACAAGGCAGCTATCACCAATATTGTTCTGATGGGAATGGGAGAACCTCTCGCTAATTATGAGAATAGTTTGAAGGCGATCGAACTAATGACCCACCCTGAGGCCTTTAAATTTTCATCCCGGAGGGTAACCCTTTCCACAGTAGGTCTCATTCCCGAACTGGAGCGTCTGGCTAAGGAAAAGACTAGTTTCCGCCTTGCCATCTCTCTTAATGCATCAGACGAAGAGACGCGAAGCCGTCTCATGCCCATCAACCTCCGATACCCGCTTAAAAAATTGCTTGAACTTTGCCGTAAATTTCCCCTTCCCCCCAGAGCCCGCATCACTTTTGAATATGTCATGATTGAAGGGGAAAATGATTCTCCAGAAGATGCAAAAAGATTGCTAACCTTATTGAAACGAATTCCCTCTAAGATCAATCTCATCCCACTCAATGAGGCCCCCGGGATTCCCTATCAAAAACCATCAGAAGAGAGAGTCCGACGATTTCAGGAAATTCTCATGGAGGGAGGCATGATGGCCATCGTCCGTGCCAGCAAAGGCGCTGACATCTCCGCCGCCTGCGGCCAACTCCAGGGAAAAACCTCGAACTAAATCTGCCTAAACAACTTCATCTACCTTCAGCCTCAGATGACCCAAAAGATAACGATTGTTGTTTGACATAATCAAACAAGGTTACTGCACTTTTTGAAACTCATTTATAACAAACACATGATCAAAATTGTAAGCTCCAAAATAGACAATGAAAAATTCGACAATCTCACTTGAATAAATTTCCTTCTGGAGGAAAGAGATTAATTGTTCTTGTATCGGGAGCCAGTATTCAATATTATCTTCCTTGATTTTGACCTCCTGTAGAAATAGGTCTGTATACCTCTCACGCTTAAAGGCCTTTAGCCATGCTTTTACCACCGTAGTATGTTCCTCGCTGGGTGTTCTGAACTCATTGCAGAATTCCGCCTTGACCCGAATCGCTCTTGATTTGGCTTCGAGCAAGATAAATGCTTTCCCAGCAGGGACGTTCTTGAAGTCTTCTTCAATGACCTTGTCATACTCTTTCACACCATCAATCAGTTTCGACGGCTGATATGCGGTATAATCGAACCTTTCTTTTTTCTCTCTTAATGAGCCATACTCTTGTGTGGTGGGTCTTGGTGTTCCACAGCTGAATAAAAGGGCTAAAACTACAACTTGAAAGATAAACAACGCCTTATTCATTTACCACCTATCAAAGTAGGGCATGATATTATTCCTGTGAAAATTACGATATGAAATCAGCACCTTTCTGCGAATTCTGTAAAATCTCTCTTTCAAGAAGAAAGTGGGTTTAGTGACGCGGTGATTCTATCTTTTTGGATACGTTCTGCTGGTTCAAGTCTTTTTAATGTATTCGTGTTAGGTATCCCTGATATAAAAAAGGCTATCTTAATATTTCGTCATTCCATTTCCATAATCTTTTTCTCAACAAGCTCGATTAAGCTTTTTGCAAGCTCCATTGCTTCTTCGGCTTCTTTCGGGTCATCGAAGTATCTTGAAGGGACATTCCCTGGAAGCCCGTTAGGATAACGGGTGGGTATGTAGTACCTGTCCAGTTTTTTGGCCTGGGCTACCTCCCTGAAGTCAGAGTTAATCTCAAAGGTCATTTCCAAAAGGTCATCGATGGAATGGGTGTAAAAAACTTCTATGGATTTGACCTTAAGGTATAGATATGCTTTGAGTGCTTTCTCCCCTGCCTGCTGAAAATGGAAAAGCGCAAGATAAAATCTCCCTCTTTTCCGCAAATCATCGGCATCCTGAAATTCATCCTGCGATTGAGTTAGCCATCGGAGAGATTCCTCCCTATGCGGCCTTTTCATAAAGTACTTTCCCCTTCAAAATATTCCTTAAAAAGCTACTTGTGGGTAATTCTTTCCAGAACTCGTCCTGGTTGAATGCAATAATGTGGGAAGCCACTTTTTTCTCAATGTCATTATAAATAATATTCGTCCATTCTTTGCCGGTCTTTGCCGATGGCATGAGAACAAACAGATCAAGATCGCTATTGACATCCACATCCCCGCTCGCAAGTGAACCGAAAAGTATGATTTTTTGGGCTCCCATTTCTTTCAAACTTTGCACAATAGAGTTCAAGGAGCGTTCAAGCTTTGTTCTTCTTTCTCCTTTTTTCTTTAAAATTCTTGCAATCTTAGGCATTTTAGATAGGCCCCACTTTTCAATTCTGTAGCTTCCCTTTTCCAATAAAATATGTCTACACCAAATGGCAGGTGAATGCAACACCTAATTCTTTGAATCTACAGCCAGGGGGACATAACTCCCTGTTCCTCATGTTTGACAGGGTGAATGAAATCAATTAACATTTTGAAAAACTGAAGGTGAGGAGGAAAAACATGTCTGAAAGGATTGTTGGGGTCATCGGTGGATCGGGTCTCTATGAGATGGATGGATTGGAAGAAGTTAAAGAAATTTCATTAAAGACTCCGTATGGTGATCCATCTGATGTTTTTATTACAGGCCGACTCGAAGGGATGAAGATCGTCTTTCTCCCCCGCCACGGAAAGGGTCATCGCATTCAGCCCTCTTCCCTCAACTTCAGGGCCAATATCATGGGTATGAAGATGCTCGGCGTTCAGTGGATCATCGGCGTCAGCGCTGTCGGCTCCATGAAGGAACACATCCACCCTGGAGATATGATTATTCCCAATCAATTCATCGATCGCACGGTTGGGCGTCCCAATACGTTCTTCAGCGATGGGGTGGTCTGCCATATCAGCTTTGCCGACCCGGTCTGCCCTGCTCTGAGTGAGACTCTTTCAAAAGCCGGAAGGGAAGTAGGAGCCACTGTTCATCCGGAGGGAACCTATATCTGCATCGAAGGGCCTCAATTTTCAACACGGGCCGAATCAAAACTATATCGCTCCTGGGGCGTTGACATCATCGGAATGACCAATCTTCCGGAAGCAAGGCTTGCCCGGGAAGCGGAAATCTGTTACGCCACCATCGCCTTCGCGACTGATTATGACTGCTGGCATCAGGAAGCAGGCGATGTCTCCATCGGAGAAGTTTTGAGAATTCTTGCCCAGAGCGCACGAACCGCAAAGAGCACTATACGGACAGCAGTGAGGCACCTGTCTGAAAAGAGGGACTGCATCTGTTCTGAGGCTCTGAGGCAGGCATTGATCACAAGTAAAAAATTGATCCCTGAAAAAACAAAGAAGGATCTGGAACCGATTTTAGGGAAATACCTGTAAAAACCAATATCAAATGTCAAAGATCAAAGTTCAAAGCAATGCCAAATTTAAAAATGTCAAAATATTTTAGAATTGAAACATTTGTCATTCCTTTGTCATTTGCCTGCCTACCGCAGGCAGGGATTTTGACATTTGGATTTTAATTCAGATGATGAAGTTTATCGCTGATCGCATGTTGGGAAAATTGGTCAAGGAATTGAGGATGCTTGGTTACGATACTGTTTATTTCCGAGGGAAAGACTTTCATCAATTCATCCATCTGGTCCGTCAGGAAGACCGGATCATATTGACCCGTGATACGAAACTCGGGGCCAGAAGACCGCAAGATCGTATCCTCACCATCATGGAGAATGACCCTTCCTGTCAGCTGAAGGAGGTCATCCAAAAGGTTTGCCTCTCACTGGATGAAGAAATTTTATACACACGATGCCTCCTCTGTAATGAATTGATTGAAGCGATTTCACTTGATCAAGCAGAGGGCAAGGTTCCGGATTTTATCTTTCATCAGCAGAAGAATTTTTTCCGTTGTCCTCAATGTAACCGGATCTATTGGCAGGGATCACATCTGAGCAACATGAAGAAACGCGTCAAAGAACTATTACACATCAAATCCGAAGCACGAAATTCGAAATTCGAAACAATTCTTAATGATCAAATTTCAAATGATCAAAACAAATAAGTTTAAGACATTTGGATTTCTGAAATTTGAATTTGCCTGCCCTGTTAAATACGTGTCGGGTCAGTTTCTGGTTTGATTTATCACGATGGTGTCGAAAAGTATAGATCATCAGTTTCGAGCAAAATTATTTAACAGGGTAAAGATTTCGACATTCGGATTTCGATATTTTAAAAGATGCGTATTATTAGCGGGACATCAAGAGGAAGGAAACTGACGACCCCAAAGGGTCACACAATGCGTCCAACCTCTGACCGGGTCAAGGAGTCGATCTTTAACATCCTTGGGGATGAGGTTGAGGGAAAAATGGTCCTTGACCTTTTTGCCGGCACAGGAAATCTCGGAATCGAAGCCCTCAGCCGGGGAGCTAAAAGAACTTGCTTCGTCGAAAAGGCTAACGAAGCCTTAAGAATAATTAAGAAAAATCTTCTTCAATGCGGCTTTTCCGGACAGGCTGAGATCTTTTCAAAAGAAGTGAACCGTGCTATCAGTATGTTTAAAGCGAGGAACGAGTCTTTCGATCTCATTTTGATGGATCCCCCCTATGAGAAAGAATGGGTTGAACGAACGCTGGTCAAGCTGAATAACCACAACATTTATCATGAAGGTTCGATCCTGGTCATTGAACATAGTCGCCGCGAACCCCTTCCCCAGAATACTGGAAGGTGGACCGTCATGAAGCAGAGGATGATCGGTGACACGATCATTTCCATCTTGCAGGCAGGCATTTCACAGTAGGGTTCACCCCGTTAGAAATTCTAACGGGCCTTGGCCAAGCACAAGGGGCGTTCACCTCAGCCGGAATTGCTTTAATATCTAATCCCTCCATAGGCTACACTGCAGAGTGGGGGCTCATTATTTCTAACGGGGTAAATAAAATGGCAGAAAAGAAGAAAGGAGATATCAAGGGTATGGGAAAAGTCGCTATCTACCCGGGGTCATTTGATCCCCTCACCTATGGTCATATCGATATTGTAGAGAGGGCACTCGAGATTTTCGACAAAGTGATCCTCGCCATTGCCCAGGATGCAGATAAAAAGGCACTCTTCACCATTGAGGAACGGATGGAGATGGCGAAATTGATCTTTAAGGATAGCCCAAATGTTATTGTTGATTGTTTTAAAGGTCTTCTCGTCTCATATGTCGAAAAGACCAATGGCAGGGTATTGTTGAGAGGGCTTCGGGCAACGTCTGACTTCGAATACGAATTTCATATGGCCTCCATGAACCGTAGTCTCAGTCCTCATCTGGATACGCTCTTCATGATGACCAGCAAGGATTACTTCTTCGTCTCCTCCCGGACGATTAAAGAGGTGGCCAAACTGGGTGGAACGGTAGAAGGATTGGTCCCGGAACTGGTGGCACGTCGGTTGAAGGAAAAATTTAAACTGCCAGTCACCAAAAAGAGAGCGATCGGTTGGGATGACTGAGAAGAAAGGGTTCAAGGTGTCAAGGAATCAAGGGATCGAGTGAAAATGAAATTAACCCTTGAACCCTGGGACCTTTGAACCCTTGAATCCTATTTTATGAAGAAACTGATTCTTTGTGATTTTGATGGAACGATCAGCATTAAAGACATGGGGTATGTCCTGCTCAACCGGTTTAGTTCCGGAGATTGGGAACCGATTGATCGGGATTATCGCGAAGGTAAGATCGGGTCGAGGGAAGCTTATTCCCGCATCGTAAAAATACTCACAGGAGATCCGGAGAATGCCATCCGGTTCATCCGAGAGCATTCCGATATCGATCCCTATTTCAAATCTTTTTATCAGTATTGTCGCGAGAATGACATTGATGTGAAGATTGTGAGTGACGGCCTCGATTTCTATATCCGGACCATCCTCGAAATCCATGGCCTCTCGGACATCCCCTTCTATGCCAATGCAACACACCCCCGTATTGGTGGAGGAATCGACATCTCCTTTCCCCACGTCAGCCAGGAGTGCGGTTTCTGCGGCACCTGCAAGAAACAGATTCTCTTGAATCATCGCAAAGATTATGAAAAAATTTTCTTTGCCGGAAATGGCCTCTCCGACAGGTGCGCGGCCCAAGAAGCGGATCTTGCCTTTGCAAAAGAGTCTCTCTACCCTTACTGCATCGATCAGGATATCACCTGCCACTATTTCCGGGATTTCGGCGATATTCTCAGGGACATCAAAAAGCGAATTCGAGGGATCATCTTCGATCTCGATGGAACACTCATCGAGGCCTATGGTGCAATCTACCTTGGATTGAAAGAGGTGTTTGAGCGTTCCGGAAAAGAGATCTTTCCTTATGAAGACCTGAGGCACTATCTCCAAGCCGATCTCGAATCCACACTCCATCAGTTTTATTCTCCGGAGGAAACTCAGAAAAATATCCCCGTCATGCGAAAAAGGTACGAGGAGGTCTATCTTTCTCATACCCATTTTCTCGATGGGGCAAGGGAAACCCTCGACACGCTTTTTCACCGTGGGGCGATTCTTGGGGTGGCCTCCAATAAATTTGGCCGTTTCTCAAGACTGGCACTCAACCATCTGGGTGTCTCTTCCTATTTCAAAACAGTGATTGGCGCCGGAGACGTCCCCAGAAACAAACCCTTCCCGGACATGATTCAAGCGGCCCTTAGTGAGATGGGACTCTCGCAAGAGGAAGTAGTCTTCGTAGGAGATACCCTCACCGACATTGAGACGGGAAAAGAAGCAGGAGTGGATGTTTATGCCCTTCCAACAGGGTTTCACACGAGGAAAGAACTTTCACAAAAGAAGCCGAAACGGATATTAAGGGAGCTTAAAGAACTGATTGATTTGCTGGATCAATCCTTGTGACAATGGAATGTAGGTTAAGGTTACGGTGACGATGCTCGTATCGAAGCAGGAAGCTCGAAACTGGAAGCTCGAGCATCTGTATTCTATTCACGAGTCTCGATACGAGCTTCGACAACGACAAACGTTGGCTCAAGAGTTTTTTGCCAACTCATCATACCACGTTAAATTTTTTTTGATCAGATCAGGGATGGGTAATTGATAAGGACAGCGTGTTAAACATTCGCCGCATTCGGTGCAGTTTCGCCCTTTTTCAACCAACATTTGAAACCAATCAAGTTTTTTGGTGTTCGGCCCGAACCGTTTAACGATATATTGCAACCCCATCATATGCTGAATGCTGATCTTCTCGGAACAGGGCTGGCAGTAATCACACCTTCGGCAGAACTGATGATCCATTTCCTTCCTTAACGTATCTATATATTGCTGGTCAGCTGGAGTGAGCCCACGGTTTTGGACAAAGACTTCCCAATTCGCCTTTGCTCTCTCAAGGGACTCCGATCCAGGAATGGGAACAACGTCGGGCTGGCTGAGGACAAACCTCAATGCCGGCCCTGGTTCCTCAATCACCCCACCGGAAAATGGCTTCATGGCGAGGATCCCGATCTCTTTAGCCCTGGCCAATGGAAAAATCCTTTGGTCAGCTTCGGGTTCGAGAAAACTGTAGCAGGCCATGATCACATCGAAATGGTTCTCCTCGATGGCCCTCTCCAGAATCTTCAGATTATGGCTGGAAATCCCGATATGGCCGATCAATCCCCTGTCTTTCATCCGTTGAAGCCCTTCATAGGCACCACCGGTTCTCATCACCTGCTCATATTCCTCAAAGCGATTGACCGCATGGAGATGATAAATATGAATCTTGTTCACCCTCATCTGATCGAGGCTTGTTCTAACCTCATCCTGTATCTTTTCGGTTCGAACATGAGACTTTGATGAAAGAATGACGGGTTGATCAATCTTCTGGAGCGCTAAGCCTATTTTATATTCGCTGTCGGTATATCCACGGGCAGTATCCAGCAATTCCACTCCCATGCCAATCACCGCCTGGACCACCGAAACGGCCTCTTGTTCACTTACCCGCTGGATAGGAATACCTCCCCATCCCAATGGGTTGATGTAAAGATTTGTCCGACCAAGTCTAATTTTTTTCATTCACTCTCTTCCTCATAATAATAGAATAACCCCACCCAGCCTCCCCTTACATTAGAGACTGTGTCGTAATGTCATTGCGAGGGAGTGAAACGACCGAAGCAATCTCATAACGTATTGATAATCCTGAGACTGCCACGCTCCCTCCGGTCGCTCGCAATGACGAAAAGGGGATTGCGACACAGTCTCTTAAGGGGAGGTGTGGAGGGGTTAAATAGGGAACATATCTACAAACAAACCGGGGAAACAAAAAAGAATGGACATGCTCGATTAATTCTCTTTCTTCTCTTCATCCTCCTGTCTCTTAAGAAAAGCTTGAATATAAACGACCTTATCCTCTTTTGACTCTTCCTTTTTTCCGAATGGAATAGGTCTTCCGGACTTCTGATAAGCCTCCTCCAGTTTATTGATGACCTCCTGGAGTTTTGGATCCTGGTTGACGAGATCGTTCACCTGCTCGTTGAAATAGCTACTGGCATTTTCAAGTCTTGAAAGATCTATCCCTGTCTTCATCAATTCATCCAACTTCTTCAAAACGCCATAGGCGACCTTGATGTTCCTCGCCTGTAGATACTGGGGGGCATGGCCCCAAAGGCTGATTGCCTTTAATCCCCGTTTTTTTGCGGCCTCAAGCAGAAAGGTGTGGATGCTGATGGGTCCGGCATATTCTGTCAGATTAAGTCCGGCCTCGATCACCTCTTCTCTTAGATCTTCATGGTTGAAGAGGGCGCTGACCACGGTGGGGTGGGTATGGGGGATATAGTCGTAGGTTCCTCCAAGGGTGAACATCCGGGGAACGGCGAATCGTGTGGCAAAGTCAAGAAAGAGATCGGCGAACACGTTCCAGCGCAGATGGGGTTCGATTCCAGAAAATAGGATAAGATCTCTATCCAGCTTATCTTTCAAATAATAAAAATGGTTGCCCGGATGATGTAACTCGATCAACCTTCCATCCTTGATGATAGCGGTTGGACGGTTGGAGGACATCTGATAAAAATTCTCCATCGTGATGGAGGCAAACTTCTTTGTTTTCAGAGTGTCTACAAGATGCTGAATCGAAAAAGTAGAAACGTCCGCTGCATTCGGCCATCCTTCAAATCCCGCAATCAGATAAGGTTGGTTCAAGACCGGGGTTTCATAATAGGTGATTTCATCCATAGTGACTCTCCACTCGAATCATACCCCTTCCCTTCTGTTCTTGTCAATTCGTGACCGTGTCCCTGCCTACCGGCAGGCAGGCGTGACTCGTGTCAAGTAATGAACCAAATCACGAAAAATTGATTTTCTACTGCATAGCGATTAAACTTAAGGAGATCCTTATGGTAGATCTACTATCCATTGAACGCTCATTCATTTTCTTTCCAGAGAAAGAACTCTGGGCTTCCCCTTCTGATGGAGGAATGAAATATGAGGATGTTTACCTCCCTTGCGCGGATGGAGTGACGATTCATGGCTGGTTCATTCCAGGCAGCGGAGAAACGGTCATCCTGTTCTTTCATGGAAATGGAGGAAACATCTCTCATCGGATCGAGAAGATTCGACTCCTCTGCTATCCTGAAATATCATCCTTGATGATAGATTATCATGGCTATGGACTAAGCCAGGGACAACCTTCAGAAGTCTCCTGTTACCTCGATGCCTTAACCGCCTGGGATTTTCTTACTCAAAAACGAGGGATCGATCCAAAGAAGATCGTCCTCTTCGGAGAATCACTCGGAGGCGCAGTGGCTATTGACCTGGGTGTGAAAAAGCAGGCAGGAGCGGTTGTTCTCGAATCGACCTTTACCAATATCGGCGAGGTCATGAGCCGTTTTGTCCCCGGAATAGGAACCTTTCTTAAAGGAAAATTTAATTCCCTCCCAAAGATTCCACAGCTAAAAGCTCCTCTCCTCATCCTTCACGGCGATCAGGATGAGCTGGTCTCATATGAATTAGGCCAGAAACTTTTTGATAAGGCGAATGAACCAAAAGAATTCTTTACTCTTCGGGATGCCCATCATAACGACACTTACGATGTGGGAGGACGAGCCTACTTCGAAACCATCCAACAGTTCATCAAACGATATGTATGAAACTAAGCCTTCCAGATTATGTCTGGATATTCCCTTTTCATAACCCCTCCACACCTCCCAATCTAACGCCCCCATCCGTCTTCCCCCTCTTAAGGTAAGAGGGGGGAGGGGGAGTTATAAGGGGAGGCTGGGTGGGGTTATTATAGCATGGGAGTTTGGGGAAGTGTTCTATACTGCAAGGTTACTCCCCAACATTAAGGAATACCATAGGAAGAAACTTAAAGCGGTCTTCCCACTAACTTCTCGTAGGCTTCCAGATATTTTTCTCTTGTCTTCTGAATGATCTCCTCTGGCAATTGGGGGGCGGGAGGCGTTTTATTCCACTTGATCGAGAGGAGATAGTCCCTTAGAAACTGTTTGTCGAAACTTTTCTGGGAACCACCCGGCTGGTATCCATCTTTCGGCCAAAACCGGGAGGAGTCTGGGGTAAGAAGTTCGTCAATCAGGATCAGTTTCCCATCTCTGACTCCGAATTCCATTTTGGTGTCTGCAATCAAAATGCCTCGTTGCTCTGCAAAATCTCTTGCCTTCTTATAGACATTGATCGAGGCGGACTTCAATTGTTGGGCCAGATCTTTTCCAACGATCTTTTCCATCTTTTCAAACGTGATGTTTTCGTCGTGAAGCCCCTGCTCGGCCTTGGTGGAAGGTGTAAAGATAGGTTCCTCCAGTTTTGACGATTCCACTAAACCCTTGGGAAGTGGGATGGCGCAGACGGATCCCGTCTTTTTATAATCCTCCCATCCCGAACCTGAAAGGTATCCCCTTACAATACACTCTACGGGAAGAACCTCTGTCTTGACCACTAACATGGACCGGTCCCTAAGATCCTCCTGGTAAGCCTGGCACTCCTGGGGGTATTCTTCTACCTTGAACGAGATGATATGATTGGAAATAATGTCCCGTGTCAGATCGAACCAGAATCTGGACAGTTGGGTCAATACCCTCCCCTTGTCGGGGATGGGATTGGGCATAACCACATCGAAAGCGGAGATCCGGTCGGTGGCAACGATCAGAAGCCTATCTCCAAGGTCATAGATATCTCTCACTTTTCCCCTCCCTTTCAGATTCAGGGACTTGAATTCGGTTTGAGGAATGACACGGGATGACATAGACATTACCTCCATATGAATTTGTTCATTGGAAATGCAGGTTTGAAAATATAACACACTCTGATTGACTTTTCTACAGAAAATGTTAATCTCATTGCCAAATTATGCTCAGCGATAAGCTTGGACACCGGCTCGATTCCTATCTCTACCCTCCATTTAAGAAAATCTTCGGAGAACGGGGTAATCCCAATCTCTTTACCCTGCTTGGGTTCTTCTCGACCCTTGTCGCTTCATGGCTGATCCTGAAAGGGTGCTGGGTTTCAGCGGGTCTGGCAATTCTCTTTTCCGGTCTTTTCGATCTTCTGGATGGAGTGATTGCCAGGAATTTGGGAAAGGCGACGATCTTCGGAAGTTTCTTCGACTCGGTGATGGACAGATATTCGGATCTGCTCCTGTTGATGGCTGTTGCCATCTTCTATCTTAAAAATGAAAATCCTTCTTTGGTCATTCTCACTTTTGCGGTAGCCATTGGGGTAGCCCTTATCCCTTATGTCCGGGCAAAGGCAGAATCACTCCAGATCTCCTGCCATGTCGGATTAATGGAGCGGGCGGAAAGGATCGTCCTTCTTGCCCTGGGAAGCCTTTTGAACTGGATGGAACCGATCCTCTGGATCCTCGCCATTCTCACCCACTTCACGGTTCTGCACCGGATCTACTATATATGGAAGAAACTCCGAAACAACAATGAACCATGAACAATGGACGATGAACAACAGGCCGTTCAATGTTTATCGTTCATTGTTCATCGTTCTTCCCTTGCCATTTCCCGGATATCTTTCAGAAGAACCGGCACGAACTCTGATTCCCTGATCTTCCTGACAATCTCACCTTTTTTAAAGAGAAGCCCAACCCCTTTTCCTCCGGCGATGCCGATATCCGCCTCTTTCGCCTCACCCGGACCATTGACCACACAGCCCATGATAGCGACGGTCAGGGGTGTAGTGATTTTCTGAATCTCTTTCTCTACCTTATCCACCAGTGGGCTGAGATTAATTTCGCACCGGCCGCAGGTCGGGCAGGAGATGATTTCCACTCCCCTCTTCCGAATCTGCAAGGCCCTCAATATCTCATATCCGACACGGACCTCATCAATGGGATCGCCGGTCAAAGAGACCCGGATCGTATCTCCGATGCCCTCGCTCAGTAGGAATCCAATCCCGATAGCCGATTTCACGATTGCCCCTGCCCCCTTTCCTGCCTCCGTGATTCCAACGTGAAGGGGATAGTTCGATCTCTTTGAAAAGAGACGATAGGCTTCTATTGTTCTTGGGACATCGGATGCCTTTAAAGAGACTTTAATGAGATGAAAATCGAGGTCTTCCATATATTCAACGGCACGAAGACCGCTCCATACCATGGCCTCTGAGGTTGGCCCTTTGAAACGCTTCAGAAGGTCTTTCTCGAGCGAGCCGGCATTGACTCCAATACGGATTGGAATCGAGCGACGCTTCGCCTCGTTGACGATCGTTTTCAGCCGTTCTCTTCCGCCGATATTCCCGGGGTTGATGCGGAGTCCATCCGCTCCATATTCCATCGACTTCAGAGCCAGCCGGTAGTTAAAATGAATATCTGCAATCAGAGGAATGCTAATTCTCTTTTTAATCTGAGCGATGGCCTGAGCTGCTTCCTCATCCACGACAGCCACACGGATGATCTCGCAACCCGCGTCCTCAAGGCGCCGTATCTGATTGACCGTCTTTCGGACATCCCGCGTATCGGTGTTCGTCATCGACTGGACAGAGATGGGGGCATCTCCTCCAATCTTCACAGAGCCAATCGATATCTGACGGGTCTTTCGACGTTGAATCATAAATTGAAGTCGGTTAGTTCCATAGTCGCATCGTCTTATCGTCTGATCGTTTTCAATTAAAGTCTGTTTATAAATGCACTTTTTCCGTCATGCCCCGATTAAATCGGGGCATCCAGAAGGTCTTGAAAAGACTGGATTCCGGCCTTCGCCGGAATGACAACCTTTTTCAAAACTGTTAGTTTATAAACAGACTCTAATTAATACTATTCGACTACTCGACGATAGGACTATGTGACTCTTTTAAGCCTCCACTCCTCCACGATCAGATAGAGTGTTGGAATAAAGACAAGCGTGAGAAACATCGAGACCGTGAGGCCTCCGATCACAGCGATGGCCAGAGAAATATACGCTTCAGCCCCTTCCCCCAACCCGAGGGCCATGGGAATCAGTCCTAAGATCGTCGTAAACGAGGTCATCAGAATAGGTCTGAGGCGAATCCGTCCCCCACGGATGATCGCTTCCTTTAACGGAACTCCTTCCACATTCCGGAGCCGGTTGATGAAATCCACCAGGAGGATTGCATTGTTCACAACGATCCCGACCATCATGATAATCCCCATGAAGGAGACCATGCTCAAGGTGTTTCCGGTGAGGAAGAGGGCCCAGAGGACACCGATAAGACCCAACGGGACGGAGAACATGACCAAAAATGGATGGAGCAGAGAGGCAAACTGGGAGGCTAACACCATGTAGACCAGAAAGATGGCGAGTCCAACCGAGAAGAGAAGGGTTCGAAAGGCCTCTTGCTGTTCCTGACGCGCCCCTTTCAAGACGACGGAAAACCCCTCCGGGATCTCCATCCGGGATATCTTTGCTTCAATTTCAGAAGCAATCGAGCCGAGATCCCTCCCGCTTGTATTGGCCGTCACATGGACAATCCTCTGCTGGTATTTGCGCTCTAATTGAACGGGAGACGTTGTTCGAACCACTTCCGCCACATTCTCAAGAGGAACCAACCTTCCATCGAGGGCGGGGAGAGGTAACCGGGCCAAATCCTCGGGCTTGCTTCTGTCTTCTTCTCGAAGCCGGACCCTGACATAATGTTCACGGCCTGTCACGGGATCGACATAGATGGCAGCCTCCATTCCTTCGATTCCCCCCCTGACGATCTCTCCCACACGGGAGGTGGTCAATCCCATGGCCGCCAGCCTGTCCTGTCGGATTCGGACCTGGTATTCGGGCAGCCCTTCCTCGCGGCCGATCTGAATATCGGTCACCCCCCCAACCTCTCGGAGAATTCCCTCCACCTCTTTTGCAAGGCGACTGCCTGTGGAGATATCGTATCCAAGGATTTCCACATCGATCGGTTCATCCGCTCCGAATGTGATCACTCTCGAGATGATGCCGCCGGGAAAGACCGTGATCTTTGCCCCTGGAATATTCCTGACCTTCCCCCTCAGACTGCTGGCTATCATCTCAGACGACCTTTTCCTCTCCGATTGATCGACCAGCATCAAAGACGCCATTCCGGTATGAGGTCCGGCAAACCTTCCGCCGAAGATGACAGATCTCCCTCTCCCTGAACCTGCCCTGGCCCAGAGCGATTTTAATTCGGGGACTTCGTTAACAATAATCTCCTCTACCTGCGCCATCACCTGTTTTGTTTCCTCCAGAGAAGAACCGACCGGAAGCCGGATGTTCATCCGAACCTGCCCTTCATCCGACGGAGGAAAAAGCTCTGACCCGATGCGAGGAACGAGAAGGAGTGTTCCCAAAAAAGCGGACACCACGCCTGTCACAACCAGCTTCCGGTGGGACAGGGCAAATGCGAGGGTGTTGTGGTATCGTTGATCCATCCACAGGAAGAGAGGATGAGTTTTTTGCAGGATTCTCTGGGCCCGGGATGGGTTTGCCGTCAACCGGGCCGGGCGGAGAAATTTGTTGGTCAGAATAGGCACCAGAGTCAGCGATACAAAGAGGGAGGCCAGGAGGGAGAATGCCACCGTATACGCTAACTGGACGAACAGAATGGGCGCAATCCCGGTCACGAAGAATAAAGGGAGAAAGACGATGATGCTGGTCAGCGACGCCGCAATGACCGGTTTGCTCACTTCGGCTGCCCCTTTGTAGGAAGCCTCCTCCGGAGGCACTCCTGCCTCCATATGCCGGTTGATATTCTCGAGCACCACAATGGAGTCATCCACCAGGCGGCCTACTCCAAGGGCCAGCCCCCCGAGGGTCATAATGTTAAGGGTGAACTTACCGAAATGCAGGAGCACGAATGTGGCGATGATAGAGAGAGGAATCGCATGGGCAATGATGAGCGTGCTGGTCACATTTCTTAAAAAGAGGAGGATGATCGTAACCGCGAGGAGGGCCCCCATCATGGCCTCCTGCTGAAGGTTCTTGATCGATTTTCGGATAAAGGTCGATTGGTCGGACACCACCTCGATGGAGACGCCCGGCGGAAGCTCTCTTCGAATCTGAGTCAGGGCTTTTAGTGTTTGATCCACCACGGAAACCGTATTGCCTCCGATCTGCTTCTGGACGCCGATGACGATTCCCCTGACCCGGTTCACATTCACTTCTGTCTGAGAATCCTCAAACCCATCCTTCACCCTTCCGATATCCTTGAGTCGAATGGGAACTCCGTTCTGGCGATGGACGACGATCTCTTCGAGATCTCTGATCTCCGGCGTTCGTCCGAGCGTCCGGATACTGAACTCCTGCTTTTCCGTCCTGAGGCTTCCCCCGGGTTTATCGGTATGGGCAGTCTGCACAGCCTGGGCGATCCGGTCCAGGGAAAGATTCATCCTCTCTAATTTGGACCGCTCGACCTCCACCTGAATTTCCCTGATCAATCCGCCAAAGACATTGGCTGAGGCAACCCCTTTCAGGCTCTCCAGCCTCGGGGCGACGAAGTCCTCTGCCAGCTCACGAAGGCGGAACTCATCCATGGGGCCGGTGATCGATAAAACGATGACCGAAATCTGGGAAGGATCGAACTTGATAATGACCGGCAATCTCGCTTCCGTGGGAAAGACATCCTGGATCTGGCTTACAC
>VGRY01000019.1 GCA_016875195.1 Deltaproteobacteria bacterium | reverse complement strand
CCGGAGGATGTCTATAAGCAGACCCGTTACAGCATCGAAGCGGGTGTCGATGTTCTCGCTCCGGAATGCGCTGTCCCCCTCCAAACCCCCATTGCCAACCTGAAAGCCATCGTCGAAGCCGCTCGCCAGGGTTGGTAGTTCAGTTACACCAAGCAGAGAAATAGATTTTTTTTGACATCTTCTTTTGAATCTTCTATAAACCCTTTATACTTTTCAGCTATACTCTTCAGCCTGATTAACACATCGGCCCAAGTGGATCCTTTTAATCAAGGCTAAAGCCTTGAGTTACAAGTTTATGTAACTCAGCCCTTTAGGGCTGAATAGAATGACTGGACATGAGAAAATTCAAAGTGACTTTTCTTCCTTCTCGTAAAGAGAGGGAGATTATTGAAGGAGAGACGGTCCTGGAGGCTGCAAGGGAGTCCGGGGTTGAGGTCGAATCACTCTGCGGAGGCCTCAGAAATTGCGGAAAATGCAAGGTTCAATTATTGGATGGGACACTCTCTCCATTCACAGATGACGAGTCCAAATTCATTCCGGATTGCGAAAAGGCAAACGGATACAGGTTAGCCTGTGTGGCCCAGATATTATCCGATGTCCAAATTTTCGTCCCTGAAATAAGCAGGATTGAGAAACAGGGATTAAGAAAGGCAGTCGCCGAAAGAACTATTGGATTAAATCCTGCCATTCTCCCCTATTACGTGGAACTGCCTCCTGCTTCCTTAAATGACCTGACTGCAGATGTTGACCGACTTAAAAATGGACTTTGGGAGAAATACCATCTCCACGGCTTGGATATTGACTATCCTACCCTCTTGAAACTATCTCATGCTCTCAGAGAGAAAGATTGGAAAGTCACAGCATCCATTTGGATGGAGAAGGAAATTCTTGATGTCAGACCCGGCCGATCGGATCATTTCTATGGGCTGGCCATTGATATAGGGACAACGACGATTGCAGGTTACCTGTGCGATCTTCAAAATGGAGAACTGATTGCCACTCAATCCATGATGAATCCTCAGGTCGTCTACGGTGAGGATGTGATGTCCAGGATCACCTATACGGCGACTCATGCAGATGGCCTTGAAAAGCTTCACCGGTCGATCATCAATGGATTGAACCAACTCATCAAAGCGATCGTTGAGGGATGTTCCCTTTTTTCTAAGGACATCCTGGACCTGACGGTCGTTGGCAATACAGCCATGCACCATCTCTTTCTCAAGATCGATCCTCAATACCTGGGGGTTTCCCCCTTTACCCCAACAGTTCACCAATCCATCAATATTAAGGCAAGGGATCTGGGATTGAAGGTCCATCCTTCAGCCAATGTTTATCTATTACCCATTGAAGCAGGGTTTGTGGGGGCAGACAACGTGGGCGTATTGATTGCTCAAGAGCCTTACAACCAGGATCAGATGGTTCTCATCATCGACGTTGGAACAAACGGCGAGCTGGTACTTGGGAATAGAAACCGTCTCCTCTCCTCTTCCTGTGCCACAGGACCTGCTCTGGAAGGAGCCCATATTAAATTCGGAATGAGGGCCACAAACGGAGCCATCGAAAAGGTGAGGATTGATCCGGAAACCCTGAAGGTGGACTTCAAAGTTGTAGGAGAGACCCAATGGAAATCGGAATCTAAATCCGTAAAGGCGAAGGGTATATGCGGTTCAGGCATCCTCGATGCAGTGGCTGAATTGTATTGGAATGGGATCATTGAAAAAAGCGGACGTCTTAAAAAAGAACGATCGATGCCACGTTTGAAGACATCTGATGAAGGAGCTGAATTTGTTATCGCTGAAAAAGATGAAACCACGCATGGGAAAGAGATCACTCTGACCCAGCAGGATATACGGAATATTCAACTGGCAAAAGCCGCCCTTTATGCGGGCGCCAGATTGATGATGAAACGATGCGGAGTCCAAAAACTCGATCGTGTCATGCTCGCAGGCTCCTTCGGAACCCATATCGATGCTGAGAGGGCAATGAGGATAGGGATGTTCCCGGAATGTGATCTGAACAATGTAATTGCTGTTGGCAATGCAGCTGGTGAGGGCGCGATGATCGCCCTGCTGAACAGGGAGAAGAGAGGAAAGGCTGAGGAAATTGCAAGAAAGGTGGAGTATCTCGAACTCACTCTTGAGAAAAATTTTCAGGAAGAATTCATAGAGGCCATCCCTTTCCCAAACCTTAAAGGGTTTCTCTAATGAAGAGAGATGGGATTGATAAAAACCTCTTTTTACGATAGAGCAGAACCAAAATTTTAAATTACAGGTGGAGGTGGATACCATGGGGGAACGATTAAAAAATAAGGTGGCCATCGTGACAGGAGCTGGTTCCGTTGGCCCAGGATGGGGAAATGGCAAAGCCACCTCCGTAATATTCGCCAGGGAGGGAGCAAAAGTTTTTGCAACAGACCTTAACCTTGCGGCCGCAGAGGAAACAAAATCGATCATCGATAAGGAGGGAGGGACGTGTACTGTCCACAAGGTTGATGTGTCAAAAGCCGATCAGGTCAAAGCGATGGTGGCCCATTGCCTCGAAACTTACGGCCGCATCGACATCCTTCATAACAATGTCGGCATTGTGGTAGTGGGCGGTCCAGTAGAGACCAGTGAAGAGACCTGGGATCAGGTCATGGCCGTCAACCTCAAGAGCATGTTCCTGACCTGCAAATACGTTCTCCCCCAGATGGAGAAACAGGGAGGGGGCGTGATTATCAACATATCCTCCATTGCAGCAATCCGATACACCGGCGTCCCTTATATCACCTATTATACGACCAAGGCCGGTATTCTTGGATTTACTCAGGGAATCGCGCTCCAATATGCGGGGAAAAATATTCGCGCCAATGCAATCCTGCCTGGATTAATGCATACACCCATGATTGTCGAACCCCTCAAAGGGGCCTATGCTGCCGGAGATGTGGAGAAGATGATCGACATCCGCAATAAACAATGTCCCACGGGGAAAATGGGGGATGCCTGGGACGTAGCAGAAGCTGCTCTCTTTCTTGCTTCAGATGAAGCCAAGTATGTGACAGGCGCCCAACTTGTTGTTGATGGAGGAATCACCTGTAAATTCGCTTGAGGAGAGACATTTCTATTTAATAAACATCAAGGAAGGGGGGAAGCACTTCTATGGCAATGAACCTTGGAACGCTTTTTACAAAAGCCGCAAGGACTTTCCCGGAAAGATTAGCCATCGCCTATGGGGATTACGAATTAACCTATCAGCAGGCAAACGAACGAATCAACAGGATGGCGAATAGGCTCTTAAGTTTAGGAATTAAAAAAGGAGAGAATGTGGCTCTCCTTTTACACAACTGCCCGGAGTTCATCGAAGTCCTCTTTGCCTGTTTCAAAGCTGGAATCGGTACAGTTCCTATCAATTTTCGTCTTCACCCAAAAGAATGCGCCTTCATCATCGACAATTCCGAAGCAGTGGCTGTCGTTTTAGGGGACGACTTCAGGGATTCCCTTTATGCCTTAAAGAATGAAATGCCTCGGGTGAAACATTACATTTGTGTGGCTAAGCCTCTGGAAGGGATGCTTCATTATGAGACCCTAATCAAAGACAAATCTCCAACATTTGTCGATGTCGATGTTGAGCGGGATGACCTAGCCTGGCTCTTTTATACGTCCGGCACAACCGGGCAACCTAAAGGAGCGATGCTCACTCATCATGTCCTCATGATGATGACCATGAACTTTTTTGCCGATATGGCGTCGCTGGGTCCTGACGACGTCATCCTTCACGCTGCACCCTTAAGCCATGGGAGCGGTCTTTATGGGATACCCAACGTGGCCAAAGGAGCGGCCAATGTTATTTTGCATGTAAAAACCTTCGATCCGAAAACCGTATTTGAAACGATCCAGCGAAGAAGAGTCACCAATATGTTTATGGCTCCCGCCATGATCAAACGACTGGTCACCTCTCCGGAGATCGATCGATACGATCTCAGCTCCATCAAATGTATTAATTATGGAGGAGCCCCCATCTATGTAGAAGACATGAAGGAGGCAGTTCGAAAGATGGGCCAAGTCTTTGTTCAACTTTTCGGCCAGGCAGAATGCCCGATGACCATTTCCTACCTTCGCAAAGAGGAGCATCTCCTGAAGGGTACGGAAGAACAGATGAAGCGGTTGACATCCGCCGGAATCCCAAGGACAGATGTAGAAGTCAAGATTTTCGATGAGCATGACCATGAACTTCCGCCAGGGCAAATGGGCGAGATCGTTGTTCGCGGAGAGGTGATGATGAAAGGCTATTGGAGAAATCCAAAAGCCACAGCCGAAACCCTCCGTGGAGGCTGGGTCCATACCGGTGATCTTGGAGTGATGGATGAAAAGGGTTATGTCTATATCCTCGATCGGGCAAAGGACATGATCATCAGTGGTGGCGAAAATATCTACTCAAGGGAGATCGAAGACATAATCTTGAAGCATCCTGCCATTCATGAAGTGGCAGTCATTGGAGTGCCGGATGAGAAATGGGGAGAGGCAGTGAAGGCCATTGTCTCTCTGAAACAAGGACAAACGACTACGGAAGAGGAGATCATTAATTTTTGTAAAGATAACTTAGCAAGTTATAAGAAGCCCAAGTCCGTAGAGTTCATCAAAGAAATACCTAAAAATCCTTACGGTAAAGTTCTCAAGAGGGAACTTCGTGAAAAATACTGGGTCGGTGAATCCAGAAGAGTAAGATGAGGAATTCATTATTGACATTATTTTTAATTTTCAATAGAAATGCCCTATCAAGGAGGGAGCCAGAAAATGGGATCCTCCAGATGAGCTCTTGAAAGGAGAAGAATATGGCTAAACTGATAACGGGTGGAATGGGTTTTATCGGAGTTTACCTTGCTCATGCTCTGTTGAAAAAAGGAGAAGAAGTAGTCCTCTTTGATGTCGTCACAAAATCTCCGCTCATTCATAATATTAAGGATAAAGTGAAAATCGTTCAGGGCGACCTTGCCTCATGGGCAGAAGTCATGGAAGTGGTCGGCCGGAATAAGGTTGACGGGATCTATCACACAGGCGCCCTTCTCTCTGCTTCCGCAGAAGAAAAACCGATAACCGCCTACAACGTAAACGCAGGAGGAACATTTAACATCCTTGAGGCTGCAAGGTTGTTTAATGTGAAACGAGTCATCTTTACGAGTACCATTGCCAGTTATGGCCTGGGCCTCCATACCGTTGATGAAGATACTATCCAGATGCCTATTTCCATGTATGGAGTCACCAAAGTCTTCTCTGAAAGGCTCGGGGAATACTACAACAGAAAATTTGGGATCGATTTTCGAGCAGTTCGGCTTCCGTCAATTATCGGACCAGGAAGAGGAGCCGGTGGAGCTTCAGCCTATAGCACGTTGATGATTTCAGAGCCGGCATTAAAAAGACCTTATGCCGTGACCGTTGAAGAAGATGTCATCATGCCCCTGCTTTATATCAAGGACTGTGTTGATTGTCTGATCGGTTTATATGAGGCGGACAATGCCAAATTAAAAAGAAGGGTCTACGCCATTGCCGGCTTTTCTCCTACAGCTAAAGAGATCTATGATGAAATAAAAAGGATCCTCCCGAATGCTGACATTAAGTTTAAGCCAGATCGTGAATTGACAGAAATCGTTCGGAGTTGGCCAAAATACCTCAGGGAGACGAAAGCCGCTGAAGAATGGGGTTGGAAGACCAAGCATTTTCTAAAAGAAACGGTAGGAGATTTCATTAAAGAGATTCAGACCCATCCTGAGATTTACAGGTAGATTCTTTTGAATCCATGAAAAACAATGGTATGAGTCCATTTGATACAAGCCCCTGAGGTTAAGAAGGATGCAATTATTAAGCGAAATGTTTGAGAGAAGTGCCAAGGAATCAAAAGAAAAACCGGCGGTCCTCTTTGAAGAAAAGGAAGTAACTTACCAAGAGTTGAAGGAGTTGACGGATAAGATGACCAATGGACTCCAGGAAATGGGAATCGAACCTGGGGAAAGAATATTGGAATTCATGACGAACCGGATTGAATTTGTTATTTCCCATTTCGGCATTATTAAATCCGGTGCCACAGCCGTTCCTATAAACGTAATGTATAAACCCTACGAAATCGTTTATATCGCTAATGATACTCAGGCAAAAGGGATCGTTACAGAGTCCCACCTCTTTCCAATCGTTCTTGAATGCATGCCGCAAATCCCAACCTTGAAATATGTTATCGTCTTGGGAGAGACGATTCCCGAAGGGACCCTTTCCTTTCAGTCCTTAATTTCAAAGGCCGGGACCACCTTCAGGAAACCCGATGCCTCCGTGGATGACATTGTTTCCATCATTTATACCTCAGGGACAACGGGGAAGCCCAAAGGAGCGACTCAGACTCATCGGTCAATCTATATGAATGTCATTGGAGATATTGCTGCCAACAAGTTGACCTCGTCAGATCGTCTCGTATGTGCTTTGCCTCTTTTTAATAATTTCGCTCTCAGCGTTCTATTGATGCCAACATTTTTTATCGGAGGGAGTATGGTATTGGTGGACCGCTTTGAGGCCGGAAAAGTCCTCGATCGGCTCTCCCGATTCAAAGGAACCTACTATGCTGGAACCCCCACCATGTATATTTATCTTTTGGAACACCTTGATCCAAAGATCCATAACTTACAATCCCTGCGGGTGGTGAATAGCGGCGGCGCCCATTGTCCCTATGAAGTCATCAAGGATTTTGAGGATAAATTTGGGGCAGACTTTTTGGATGGATATGGTTTTACCGAAGGATGTGGGTTTTCAACCCTTTCCCCTCTCGTTGGAATTCGAAAGAAGAATTCTGTGGGAATTCCTATATCAAACATCCGGGTCAAAGTGGTGGATGACTATGATCAAGAAGTACCCAAGGGGACGGTGGGGGAAATCTGCGATAAGGGGGATCATCATTCCATTCATTGTTATTGGAATAATTCTGAAGCCAATACAAAAAGCTACCGAGGGGGGTGGTTTTATAGTGGCGACATGGGCTATCTGGATGAGGATGGTTATCTCTACATCACCGACCGAAAAGCCGACCTCATCATTACTGGAGGGCAGAATATATACCCGGTTGAAGTAGAACAGATCATCTATACTCATCCCAAAGTGGCCATGGCTGCTGTGATCGGAATTCCGGATAAAGTGAAGGGCGAGTTGGCTAAGGCCTATATCGTGTTGAAACCAGGAGAATCAACAACAGAACAGGAGATCATCGAATTCGTTAGAAGTCGTATTGCGAAATATAAAGCCCCAAGATTGGTCGAGTTTGTAAAATCGCTTCCTCAAGGACCGACCGGTAAGATTCTTAAACGGGAATTGAGGGAAGAAATTCTAAAAAGCAAAAGATAATCTTTTCACAATCTATAAAAAGTATTGACATTTTTTCTTATTCAATATATTCTTGCAAAACCTTCTGGGTGGGGGGGAAGACGTTTTCTATTAAAATATTATTCAACAAGAAAGGAGGACGAGTATGAAGAAGTTTGCAATTTTAACGGCTTTAGTTTTTACACTAAGTATCATTTCAGCCTCAATGGTGATGGCCCAGGCGAAACCCGCCCCGGCCAAAGAACCAGCCAAGGCGCCCGCCAAACCAGCACCTAAACCCGCCGCCACCAAAGAGCCCATCAAATTTGGAGCCATCTACTGCTTCGCCGGACCCTGCTACATGTATTCCGAATCAGCCATCATTGGCATAAAGATCGCAGCCGACGAGATCAATGCAAAGGGCGGAATCCTGGGAAGAAAGGTGGATGTGGTCGTCCGGGACACCGAGATGAAGGTGGATATTGGAGCTCGGGAGACAAAAGATTTGATCCTGAGAGAAAAAGTTGACTTCCTTATTGGCCCGTGTAGCAGCGGTGTTGGATTGGCAATGCAGGTGGTCCATTCTGAGTATAAAGTCGTCCGTGTGGCCACTATGTCTAATACCGAAGGTCAGGTAGTCGATAAATTTACTCCCTATATTTTTCAGATTGTCCCTAACACTTATATGGAAGGGATTGCTGCAACACGTTATCTCAATAAGAAGGTCCCCACTGCTAAAAAGTTTGCTACCATCAATCCGGACTATGAATTTGGGCGCCGGGAATTCGCCGCCTTTGCTGAAGAAATTAAAAGGTTAGTGCCCGATTCTGAAATCCTCTACGAAGCCTGGCCAAAAGGGGGAGAAAAGGATTATACCGCATTCATCACAGCTATTATGGCAAAGAAACCAGAAGCGGTCCAGAGTTCCCTTTTTGGCGCAGACTTAATTGCCTTCACGAAACAGGCTATCCCCTACGGTTTTTTTGAGAAGACCCCCTTCATTGCCCTCTTTGATCTTCCTGTTCTCATCGCTCTGGGAGCGGATGCACCTGAAGGAACTTTTGCGTTTGCAAGAGGTGATTTCTTCCAGGATCCAAATCCAAAGATGTTAGAGTTTGTTGAAAAAAATAGAAAAGCCCGTGGTGCCTATCCTGATGGATGGGCGGTCCAGGCTTATGATGCTGTTTATCTGCTAAAGGCAGGAATTGAAAAAGCCAAGACTACTGAAACAGAGGCAGTCATTAAAGCATTGGAAGGAATAACACTCGATAGTCTGAGAGGTAAATTTACGATTCGACCTCTCGATCATATGGGCAGTGTCCCGAGTTATCAGGGAACGATTGCAAAAGATCCTAATTATCCGTTTAAGACCTGGAAAGATATCGTTCGAACACCAGGGGATCAGATTATGCGTTCTGAGCAGAGCGTTCGAGAGGTTTGGAAGAAAACAGGTGTCACCCGTTGAAAACGGAAATTCGAAGCACGAATATCGAAATCCGAAACAATATCAAAATTCAAATATAAAATGTTCGGAACCTGATTTTTTGTTTCGGATTCAGAATTTCGGTAATTCGGATTTGTTTCGAGTTTCGATATTCAAATTTCGGATTTAAGGATTTTAAGCGATGTCTTTTGATGTTCTCTTTAATCAGTTCATGAGTGGGATTGCCCGGGCGGCCCTTCTCTTTCTGGTCGCCTCGGGCCTCTCCCTCACCTTTGGCGTGTTGAGAGTTCTCAATTTCGCCCATGGCTCTCTCTACATGCTCGGTGCCTTTATTACCTACAACATCTGGAAAGCCCTTCTTATTCCGGTAGTCGGTTTCTATATTGCAACATTCCTCGCCGCTTTAGTGATGGGAGCGATTGGCATCGTCATAGAATTTTTCTTGCTCAGACGCCTTTATTCCAGGGGATGGCCTGAACAGCTTCTGGCTACCTATGCAGTGGTTCTCATTATCACTGATATCGTCAAGTTTGGATGGGGCGGAGAGTTCCTCTCCATTCCAAGACCTGTCCCCTTCAAGGGCGCTGTTCTTCTTTTTGGTTTCCCATTTCCCTCATATAATTTTTTCGTCATCTTGCTGGGTTTAGCCCTTGTGATCATTTTATGGTGGCTCGTTTATCGTACCCGTCTCGGTGACATTATCCGGGCAGCCGCCCACGACCGGGAGATGGTCTCCGCCTTAGGCATACCTATCCCATGGCTTTTTACATGGATATTTGTCCTGGGCGCCATGATCGCCGGTCTGAGTGGAGGCGTGGCAGGACCGTATGGATCGATTGCTTTAGGCATGGATATTGAAATCATTGTTGAATGTTTTGCAGTCGTTGTTATTGGGGGAATGGGAAGCCTTCCTGGAACCCTTCTGGGCTCATTTATCGTTGGGCAGGTTTATTCTTTTGGCATTATGTATAAACCAGAGCTGGCGCTTGCCTTTATCTTTATGGTCATGGCCGCTGTTCTGATCATACGGCCCTGGGGTATATTCGGAAGGCCGGAAAGATAACGTTAATGCGAAAATTCGAAGCACGAAATTCGAACCTCGAAACAATTTCTAAATCCAAAATTCTAATGATCCAAACTTGTTTCGAATTTTTGTGATTTGAATTTGTTTCGGATTTCGATATTCGGATTTCGAATTTGTGGAGTTCCTTTCAACTTGGGATAGAGATGAGAATAATCCAATCTGGGGAAAACAGTTTATGGATGAAGAGAGGATGGTGGCTGATTCTTCTATTGGCTTTAGCGATCATCGCCCCTCATGTGATCTCTGAATTTTATCTGGTCATCCTGGGGGAGGCTCTCATTATGAGCCTCTTTGCTTTGAGCTTCAATCTGCTCTTTGGCTACATGGGACAACTCTCCTTCGGCCAGGCTGCCTTCTATGGACTGGGTGGATATACCGTCGCCATGCTCATTACGAAGCTGCAATTTAGCTTCTGGCTCAGTATTTTGGCAGGGGTCGGGGTGGCAAGCATCATGGGTTTAATTGTTGGATATTTTTGCGTTCGTTTGAAAGGAATCTACTTTTCTATCCTGACCCTTGCTTTTGGTCAGCTCATTTTCGTCATCATCTTTAAATGGCATAATTTCACTGGAGGAGATGACGGGATCCAGGGGGTCTTTCCGCCCGGGATTCTTAAAATTCCAATAGTCTACTATTATTTTATCCTCGTTGTTTTCATTATCTCCGCTTTCATCTTATGGCGAATCGTCAACTCCCCTTTTGGCCATACCCTCAAGGCCATGCGAGAAAACCCTGAGCGGACGGAGTTCTTAGGTATTCATATCGCGAGATACCAGCTCATCACCTTTGTCATTGCTGCAGCATTTGCCGGCCTGGCAGGTGCGCTCTGGGCACCCTTTTACCGTTCCGTCGCACCGTCATACCTGACTTGGATTAAATCGGGCGAACCGGTGATGGCTGCCATTCTCGGGGGCCCTTCCACTTTTTTTGGCCCCGTTTTGGGTATGTTCATCATGACGTTCATCCATGCTTATATCTTAGGATTCACTCATTTTTGGCCGATCATCATGGGGACGATCATCCTGATCATCATTTTTGTCCTGCCTGGCGGAATCCTTGAGTTTGCCAAAGTGAAGATCAAGGAGAGACAGGAGAGAGGGAAATTAACCAAGGGGTCATCTTAACCATGTTTCTTCAGACTCAGGGAATCACCAAAGAATTTGGTAAACTTCGAGCGGTCAATGAAGTGAGTCTCGCAATTATTAAGGGAGACATACACGCAATCATCGGCCCGAATGGTGCCGGGAAAAGCACCCTTTTCAATCTCATCACAGGCTATCACCGGTCAACCTCCGGAAAGGTCTTATTCAAAGGGGAAGAGATTACGCATCTACCCGCCTATACCCGTTGCAAACTCGGAGTAACTCGCTCATTTCAGATCACCAGCATCTATCCGAAACTGACCGTGTATGAAAGTGTCTTAATGGCGCTCCTCTCCCATCGGAAAGAAACGTTTAACTTCTTTACCTCAGCAAAAAAGTTCTTTAAAGAAGAGGTCTGGCGTATCCTAGAAGACGTAGGGCTTGCGGATCAAGCAAACATTTTAGGAGATTCCATTTCCCATGGCGATAAAAAGCGATTGGAACTCGCCATCACTCTCGGGACCGAGCCGGAGTTGCTATGTCTTGATGAACCCACCTGCGGCATGTCTACTGAAGAAACTGATAATATCATGAGCCTCATTAATAAACTTTCCACAGAGAGAGGGATCACCATTCTCTTTACTGAACATGATATGAGCGTTGTTTTCGGTATTGCCAAACGAATCTCCGTTCTTCACCAGGGAACCCTGATCGCTGACGGAAAGCCAGAAGAAGTGAGGGCGAACGAAGAGGTGCAAAAAGTCTATCTGGGTGGAACATCATGATCCTTGAAGTAAAAGAGATCCATACCTACTATGGGACAAGCCATATCCTTTTTGGCCTTTCCCTGGATATCAATGAGGGAGAGGTCGTCTGTCTCCTTGGAAGAAATGGAGCAGGCAAGACCACTACGTTGCGTAGCATTATTGGTCTGACGGTTCCCCGTTCGGGGAGTATTTTGTTCAAAGGGAAGGAGCTCATCGGAAAACCTCCCTACCGGATTGCCCCTTTGGGAATCGGTTTTGTCCCTGATGACCGCAGGATTTTCCCAGACCTGACTGTTCGCCAGAATATCCTCGTCGCCCGGAGAGAGATAAAGGGAGCCATCTGGGATCTCAGCCGGGTATATTCCCTCTTCCCCAAACTGAAAGATTTAGAATCACATATGGGAAATCAACTTAGCGGTGGCGAGCAACAGATGCTCACCATCGCCAGAACCTTAATGACCAACCCTGAACTCCTGCTGCTCGACGAACCGGGCGAAGGATTGGCTCCACTGGTCATCAAAGCGATGGAAGATCAATTGGGACAGATTAAAAAATTGGGAACCACCATGCTCATCTGCGAGCATAATGTGGGATTAGCCACAGCCCTGAGCGATCGGGCTTATGTGATGGACAAGGGAACAATCCGTTACCAGGGGACGATTGAAGAATTGAGAAAGAATGAAGAAGTTAAAAAGAAATACCTCATGATTTGATTCCGCCTTTTTGTCATCCAAGCTCATACCGAGATATCTATTCCATTAACGAGGAAACCATCTTATGCTTGAAGGAAAAACCATTCATGAAATAAAAGTCGGAGACTCTGCTCAGATTACAAAGACCATTACAGAGGAAATCATCAATGACTTTGCCCGGGTCACAGGAGATACCAACCCTGTTCATACCAACCCAGCCTATGCAGAAAAAACAATATTTAAAGGGAGAATCGCACATGGGGTCTACTCCCTTGGAATCTTTTCAACCATCCTAGGAAACATTCTTCCCGGATATGGAACAATCTATCTTTCCCAGGAAGTCAAATTTCTTTCCCCTGTAAGAATTGGAGATACCATCATGGCCAAGGTGGAGGTTATTGAGATTATCCCTGAAAAGAACCGTGCAAAATTCAAAACGATCTGTATTAATCAGGATGGAATAATAGTGGTCGATGGCATTGCCTGGGCCATGCCTCTTCGAAAGGAGTAATGATTGGAACCTCCCACAAACCTTTCCCAGATAAGAAAGATCGGAATTATCGGTTCAGGAATCATGGGACATGGCATTGGCAAAACTTTCACCCTCTATCGAGAGGCCTTGGCCTGTCTTAAGGAGGGAGTGGCTTCAGCTGAGGATATTGATTCAGCCGTCAAGGGAACTTTCGGTTTCCGCCTCCCCACGATCGGTCCTTTGGAAACAAGCGACCTTGGAGGACTCGACACCTATCTCAACATCGCAGAATATCTGTTTAAGGAGATTGACCGGTCAACAGAACCTCCTGAAATTCTGAAAGACAAAGTCGCACAGGGGAAACTTGGTGTAAAAACCGGAGAGGGTTTTTTCCCCTACCCTCCTGACAAAGTCGAAGAGAAGATTGAAGAACGGGATCGACAATTTCTTAAACGCTTGAAATGCCTCTATTCGAATTGACAAATTGATCAGGATTGATATATAGATTCTTCAAATTGAATGAGGGGGAGATTGATGTCAGGAAAGGTGATAGAGATTCTTGAGGAAGGCTCAGGCCAGATCTTCTCCAAGATCACGCCCAATGAATTCCGCGAACACATGAGAGAGAAGGTGAAGAATGCCTGGCAGGACAAAAGGACAGACATCAAAACCGCCATTCAGAAATTTGTGCATGATGGGGACTACCTGACGATGGGAGGGGTCAGCTTTGTCAGGCTCTCGATGGCTGCTGTGCATGAAATGATACGCCAGAAGAAGAGGAATCTCAATCTGGCGGCTGGAACCCGGACCTACGATTTTAACCTCATGTTAGATGCAGGATGTGTGAAAAATATCGATTGCGGTTATATCACGGGAATGGAGATTTTTGGAATTCCCTATAGGACCCGAAAAAATGCCGAAAAGATGATTTCAAGCGGTGAGATGGGGATCTCCGAATATGACAATGCCAGCATGGCCTGGCGTCACAAAGCCGCAGCCATGGGGATTCCCTTTCTTCCGATTCGAAACATGATGGGGGCGGATGGGTTCAAGCACAGTGCAGCCAAAAAGATCCGCTGCCCCTTTACAGGCGAGGAATTAATCCTCGTACCAGCCATTTATGCGGATGTCTGTATCATCCATGTCCATCGATGCGACATCTATGGAAATGCCCAGATTGAAGGGGCGTTGAATGAGGACCTCGGGAAATCAAAATCGGCAAAGCGATTGATCATTACAACAGAAAAGATCATTGATACGGATGAGATCCGCCTTGCCCCGGACCGGACCCTGATCCCCTGTTTCTATGTGGATGCCGTTGTCCAGATCCCCTATGGGACCCACCCAACGAATATGCCCGGAATGTATTATGTGGATATCGACCATATGAAGGAGTACGTGGCATCCGCAAGGGAGCAATCCTCTCTTGAGGAATATTACGATAAATATATCTTTGGAGTTAAGAATTTCGGAGAATATCTCGAGAAGGTCGGCGGAAAAGAAAAACTCCACTATCTAGAAAATCTTGAGCACCTAAGAGTGAGATGAACCGCATGAAAGGTTTATGATGCGAAAAGGAGATTACAATATCATCGAATTGATGGCCATCATCGCAGCGCGGGAGATCGAGGATCACGCCGTCATTTACATCGGCACAGGTATTCCGATGCTGGCCGCCAGTTTAGCCCAGCATATGCATGCCCCCAATATCGTCCCGGTCTTTGAGGCAGGAGGAGTAGCCCCTCAGATGCCAACCCTGCCGACCTCTGTAGGCTGTTCGAGGACCACTTATCGGGCAATTCGAAACTGCGACATGCCGGAGATATTCGAAATGGCCCAGTTGGGCATTGCCCATTATGCATTCCTTGGGGGAGCCCAAGTGGATCAATACGGGAACATCAACTCAACAGTGAAGGGACGATATGAGGCGCCATCCGTGCGTTGGCCTGGCAGTGGAGGGGCCAATGCCTTTGGGTCACTCTGTTGGCGGACCATGATCATCATCAACCATGAAAAAAGGAGATTCGTTGAGAGAGTAGAATTCATTACCACTCCAGGTTATATTGATGGGCCAGGAGCAAGAGAGAAAGTGGGACTTCCCCCGGGGACAGGGCCTTATCGGGTTTTTACGGATAAGGCGTTGCTCGATTTTGAAGAAAAGACTAAGAGGATGAGGTTGATTGGACTTCTTCCAGGAATTACTCTGGACGAGGTCATCGAGAACACCGGATTTAAACTTTTAATTAAAGAGGATTTTAAACAACTCCCTTTGCCAACCGATGAGGAATTGAAGACACTCCGTGAAAAAGTCGACCCTTTTCGTATCGTTTTAAGCCGGGGCGATAAAAATAGTGAGGAGGGATAGGCATCAACAGTGGGTAATTGGGGTGTGTTGATTATTTTATCAAAGATTAAAAAGAAAGGAGGACAAAAATATGTTTACAAAAAAAAGTTGTACGGTGTTTTTAGTTATTCTCGCTGTAATCTGTCTCATATCGGTCCAAGCCAATGCCCAACAACCGATTAAAATCGGTGTTGTCCAGGGTTTCTCCGGCGCTCTGGAGGCCTATGCCAAGCAGATGCTGACCGGATTCAAGTTGGGCCTGGAGTATGGGACCAAGGGAAAAAATGAGGTCCTCGGACGAAAGATCGATCTGATCGTCGAAGACGATCAGATCAAACCCGACGTGGCCAAGCGGTTGATCACCAAGCTCTATGCAGACGACAAAGTAGATATGGTGGTCGGGACCACGAGCAGTGCAGCTGCCCTTGCCATGCTTCCCGTTGCTTTGGAGTTTAAGAAGATCCTATTGGTGGAACCGGCTGTTGCAGACTCCATCACCGGGAGTGCATGGAACCGGTATATCTTTAGAACCGGAAGAAACTCCGGACAGGACGCCATCTCCAATGCCAAGGCCGTTGCCAAACCAGGAGTCCACCTTGCCGCCATTGCACAGGATTATGCATTCGGAAGAGATGGCGTTGCGGCTTATAAAGTAGCGGCAGAAAAATTAGGAGCCAAGATGGTCCACGAAGAATATGCGCCCATGGCCCAAACCGACCACACCTCTTCTGTCCAGAGGATCATCGATGCCCTGAAAGATAAACCGGGTGAAAAATATGTTTTTGTCGTATGGGCAGGGAAGAATCCTCCGATTGAACAGATGGCTGTCATGAAGGTTGAAAAATATGGAATCAAAATCACCACGGGCGGAAACATTCTTCCAGTCCTGAAAGCCACCCTTCCCCTGCTCAAGGCATATGAAAGCCTAAAAGGAATGACCGGTGGAGCGTATTACTATTATGAGCTTCCCAAAAACCCGGTTAATGACTGGCTGGTCAAGGAGCACACGGCCCGCTTCAAAGAGCCTCCTGACTTCTTCACTTGCGGAGGATTTGCCGCAGCCATGGCAGCCTTGAGAGGTTTTGAAAAAGCACAATCCACCGATACAGAAAAACTGATCGCCACGATGGAAGGGATGGAATTCATGACTCCCAAGGGTAGAATGTATTTCCGCAATATTGACCACCAGGCCATGCAATCCATGTACATCTTTAAGTTGGATGCAAGGCCTGACAGGGAATGGGCAGTTCCCACCTTGGTGAGAGAGGTCTCTCCTGAGGAAGGAATGCCTCCTGTGCTGGTGAAGAGATAATAGTTTAGTCCATTGATTCGGATATCAGAGCATCAGGTTATCAGGGTATCAGGCTGTAAAATGATCTCTTGTCTGGTGCCCTGATTTCCTTTATCCTGATATCCTGGTCGCCTGATAACCACTCTAACAAAATTGAATGGCTTACTGACTTCATCGTATAAAGATGGTATGCCAATCAGTAGATGGTAACATTGTGACTCCATCCCCCATCATTGAAACAAAAGACCTGACCATTCGCTTCGGCGGACATGTTGCCGTCGATCATGTTAGCCTCCAAATCCAACCCTTTACATTCAAATCCATTATTGGCCCGAATGGCGCTGGCAAAACGACCTTCTTTAACATGATCTCCGGGCAATATCGCCCTACGGAAGGAAAGGTCTTCTTTAAAGGAAAAGACATCACGCCATGTTCTCCTGCTACACGAACCCAACTGGGTATTGGAAGATCCTTCCAGCTCACCAATGTCTTCCTCTCCCTGACCGTATTGGAAAATGTCCGACTGGCCATTCAATCTCAGAAAGATATCGGCTTTAATTTTTGGAAAAGCTACCTTCACTTTTCAGAATTGGAAGATCAAGCCTATGAAATCTTGAAAAGAGTACTGCTGGAAACAAAATGGAATGTCCCTGCGAGCGGCCTCACTCACGGGGAACAGCGGAAGTTAGAAATAGCCATTCTCCTTGCCTTGGAGCCGGAAGTTCTTCTGTTAGACGAACCTACAGCCGGCATGGCGCTGGAGGAGGTTCCTTCTATTCTGGAACTTCTCAAACAGATCAAGAACCGGAGGGATAAAACGATTCTACTGGTAGAACACAAGATGGATGTGCTAATGGCTCTTTCGGATTCAATTGCCGTCCTGCATGAAGGAAAATTAATTGCAGACGATGCTCCAGAGGCTGTCAGCCAAAATAGAGAGGTCCAGGAGGCCTATTTCGGCGGAGGTCGAGCCCGTGGGTGAAGCGATCCTCAAAGTCGAAGGAATCCATTCCTATATCGGAAAACACCATATCCTTCAAGGAGTCTCTTTCAGGGTTAACCCGGGGAAGGTCACGGTTCTTCTGGGTAGAAACGGTGCAGGCAAGAGTACCACATTGCGAACGATCATGGGATTGCTCTCCCCTTCTCAAGGAACCATCCTGTTCAAAGAAAAAGCCATTCACCATATGAAATCTTACGAGATATCCCGTCTGGGAATTGGGTTCGTGCCTGAAGATCGAGGGATATTCAACTTGCTCACCGTGGAGGAAAATTTCCGTGTGGCCATGCTTCAGGAGAATGGGGAGAGCCGGCAGAGGATGGACACCGTCTTCGATATTTTCCCTGATCTGAAGAAATTCTGGAAATCAACGGCAGGGAATCTCAGCGGTGGACAGAAGCAGATGCTTGCCATCGCTCGTCCTCTGGTGAACCGGAACGAACTGTTGTTGATCGATGAGCCTTCCAAAGGGTTGGCTCCGATTATCATTGACCATCTGATTGACTCCATCAATAAGCTGAAGGAATTTACCGTGGTGATTCTTGTGGAGCAAAACTTCTATATGGCCAGCAGCCTTGGTAGCGATTTCTACCTCTTTGACGACGGAAGGACCGTCCATCATGGACAGATGGAAGAGTTGATTCGAGACGAAGAATTGAAGAAGAAGTATCTGGGAATTTCAAGCGCTGGTTAGACCTGTATGGGATAAGGTGTGTGCAAAGAGGCAATGCTGTTGCAAAAGGTGTATCTTATCTAAATTTCGAAGCACGAAATCCGAATTTCGAAACAATATCAAAACTCAAATAGCAAATGTTCAAATATTAATCCTTTTGTTTCGAGCTTAGAATTTTGGTGATTCGGATTTGTTTCGAATTGGTCCTAAGAGGACGCTTCGCCCGATATTCGAATTTTGGATTTTACGGTTGCTAATTCAGAAGTGGACACTTTATGGATGACCAATTCAAAAAATGGGCTCCTAAATTCATTGTGGTAGGAATCTTCCTTTCTCCTCTTCTGTTGATCAGTCCTAAAACCTACATTACCCTGACCATCTCCGGTCTGGCGATGGGGATGCTTCTTTTCCTGGTCGCCTCGGGGTTCTCACTGATATTCGGCTTTCTGAGCGTCCTTAATTTAGCCCATGGGGCTCTGTTTACCTGGGGAGCCTATATCGGCTTTTCCGCATTTACGTTGATGAACAAATGGACGGGTTGGGGTGGTTCTGATTCCATCTTTTCCAACATCGCCATCTTTCTTTTGGCCCTTATCGTTGCAGGACTCCTGGTTGCCATTCTTGGCATTATCACGGAGAGGTTGGTCATCCGTCCTGTCTATGGAAGCCATCTTTTTCAAATCTTTATCACTGTCGGCGCAATGACTGTCATGGAAGAACTGATCCGCATTGTCTGGGGTCCGAATGACGAAGTCATGCCGGTTCCTTTGAGCTTTATGGGTTCCTGGGATCTCTTTGACGTGGTGGTTTCGAAGTACCCTCTGATTGCGATTATCATAGGATTTATCCTTTATCTTGCCATTTTCACGATTCTGAAAAAAACAAAATTGGGAACAATTGTCCGGGCAGGCGTGGAGAATCCTGAGATGGTTCAGGTGATGGGGCACAATATCTACCGGTATTTCACTGGAGTTTTTGCCGTAGGCTCTGCTCTCGCTGCCATCGGCGGTGGAATGTGGGCGACTTTCGTTAAATCGATTCATCCAGCCATGGGAGGAGAGGTGATTATCTTTGCCCTCATCGTGGCCATCATCGGAGGCCTTGGAAGCATGACCGGCTCTGTGGTAGGAGCTCTCTTGGTAGGGCTTTCGTACAATTACGTGGCCTATCTGGTGCCAAAGGCGGCGCTCGGCATCACCATGTTGCTTCTTGTGATCATCCTTTCGATTCGTCCAACAGGACTATTTCCGGAAGGGACCTGAAGGGTTTGAAACCCAATGCATATTGAAAATTGTAAATTGCAAAGTTAGCAATAAAAATGCCCATGATGAATCCTGTTCAACAATTTCGGTCAACGGAGAAGAAAGCCCGTTTCAGAAGCCCTTCTTTCTTTCTCAGAATAATACTCCTGGCCTTCTTTATCTTCACTCCCCTCCTGTTCCGTTCGTTTGAAGTGCTCGATGTTGTTTTAAAGATCATCATTTTCTCTGCATTGGTGGCAAGTTACGATGTGATTCTCGGATACACGGGAATCGTCTCATTGGGCCATGTTCTCTATTTCGGGATCGGCTCGTATTTTGTCGGGATCTTCATGGGGAAGCTGGGATGGATTTCCTACAGCCATCTGGCGCTTTCTTTTCTCATTGCCATCGTCATTTCTGGAATTCTTTCGGTATTGATCGGCCTGTTTTCCCTTCGCATCCGGGCGATCTTCTTTGCCATGGTCACTCTGGCCTTTATGGAGTTCGCCTTCATCCTCTCGAGCCAACTTCGATCCATCACCGGAGGGGACGACGGAATCAGTTTTAAACTTCCCGGGATATTGGCTGTGGATTATAACCTTGGCCGATTCCTGGGAATCGAATTTACTGGGAGAATGGTCAGCTATTATCTCATCCTGATCGTCTCTGTCATCCTTTTTCTTTTAATGCTTCGTTTCGTCCACTCCCCCGTAGGCCGGGTCCTCCAATCTATTCGAGACAATGAGCCGCGATCCATTGCCCTGGGATACAGAACCTACTTATTTCAGGTCATCGCCTCCTCCTTTGCCAGTTGCATTGCCGCTGTGACAGGAGGATGTTATGCCATCTGGGTCTGTTATGTGAGCCCGGATTCAAGTCTAAACGTTTCCATCATGGTGGACGTCCTCTTGATGGTCATTGTAGGAGGGATGGGAACGCTCTACGGCTCGATCTATGGGGCAGCTTTTCTCATGATCACCCGCGCTTTTCTTCCAAAACTGCAGGTGCTCATTGCCTCGATTCTGCCAGGAGTCCCAATGGCCACGAGGCTTTCTGAACGATGGTTGTTCTATTTCGGGCTTTTATTCATCATCATCGTCTATTTCTTTCCTAAGGGAATTGTAGGAACCGTCCAGGAATTCTTTTCGAGGAAGAAAAACAATTAGAGATCTTCCGGCTTTTGTGTAAGTGTTTTTATTTTATAACCCCTCACACCTCCCAATCTAACGCCCCCATCCATCTTCCCCCTCTTAAGATAAGAGGGGGAAGGGGGAGTTATAAAGGCTAGGTGGGGTTATTTGAGAGAAGGAGAAGAAGATGTCTGAACCGAAAATGATAAAAACCAGAGGCGATGGAATTGAAATTCAATTGGCAGTATGGGAGGGAAAAGGCCGCCCCATTCTCTGTGTTCATGGCCTGACAGCAAATAGTCGTTTCTGGGATTGTACAGCCTCAGCGCTCACTTCTCAGTGCAGGATCATTGCCATGGATCTACGCGGACGGGGACTCTCCGACAAACCGCCCACCGGATATTCCATTGAGCACCATTGCAGGGATATCATTTCCCTGATGGACGATCAGGGGCTGGAACGGCCAGTCCTGATGGGCCACTCCCTGGGCGCTTTCATATCGCTTGTTTTAGCAGCACAGCATCCTCAACGAGTGGATCGTCTGATCCTGGTCGACGGCGGAGGGAAGCTTTCCGAAGTTCAGATGGCCAAGGTCTTCGCAGGAATCAAACCTTCTTTAGACCGTTTGGGGCAAGTCTTCCCCTCTTTTGAAGCCTATGTCTCCTTGATGAAACAGGCTCCTTTTTTACAGCCCTGGAATATTTATATGGAGACCTATTTCCAGTACGAGGTGGAAAAAGTAGAGGGGGGAGTTCGTTCCCGTGTCCACCCAAAGCATATTGAAGAAGAAGCAATCAATTTAAGAAAGGGGGATTCGACTCAGTTCTATTCCAGAGTTTCATGCCCTACTCTTATCCTTCGCGCAACAAAAGGCATGCTGGCTGAAGACGATGTTGTACTTCCCGAGGATGTGGCAGAACGCATGACTCGTGAAATAAAAAACTCCAGACGAGTGGACATAGAAGGCACCAACCATTATACAATCCTCTTTCAGCCCAATCCAAAGCGTGACCAGGCCATCCTCAACTTCCTTAGTGAATAAGGAGTTTTTAACACTCCAGCATGAATCATTCAATAATTGCATAGAAATCATCTCTCTAATCCCTCCTTGCCTCCCTTTGCAAAAGGTCCCGATAAATCGGGATTTGGCAAAGAAGGGACGGGGGAGATTTTCCAAAATACGTCATTTCATTATTGTAAGTTAGGTTTAAAGGTGATGATATGGAGGGGGTTTATTACCTTGAAATGGAAACCTCAAAATACTGTTGATTATGTAGGAAGCGAACGCTGGTACGATTTATTTCTACGACCTTTGCCCCTTCGACAAGAGAACCTTCTGTCGCCTTTAATCCATTGACAATTGCAAACCGCATCGAGGAATCTTCGTACCAGACAATGGCTGATAGGGTGAGTGATGGAGGTTTTTTAGCTGGCTCAACCACTGGTGTTTCAGGAATCTTCTTTGGTGGTTCCACAGGAGCGATTTCTTTCTTGGCAGGAGTAACGTTCTGGCTTGGGCTTGTTTTTTTCTCCTCCGGAGGAGCACTGATGGGCTTGCTTTCGACAGGAGGTTTGGGTACTTCGATAGCTTTTTTTTCAGGAGCCACCTCTGTTTTTGGAACAACCTTAGGGGCATCTTCTTTTGTTTCACGAACGGATTCACGGAGAGATGGTGTTGGAGCGACTTTCTGAACGGGTTCAGCGGGACCCACAGGTAAAGGAGGCGATGATTTCTTTTTGACGTTCACTTCCACTGGAGCTGGTTTAGCCTGTCGGCTTGTCCCAGAAGGGCCGGGCTGAACAGTGGGTGACGGTTTGGTCAATAAACCGGACTCCTTCACCAGGACATAGGTGATACCAGCAGTAACGACTGCGGTAAGGGAAACAATAATGACATTGAGTGGAATTCTTCTCTTTGGCCGTGGAAGATCAGCGCTGAGGATTTCTGTGGCAATATTGGGGGGTTGTTCCTTACGGGACGGCTTTTCACGATCCAGTTTTTTTAAGACATCGAGGATAACACTCATTTCTGACCTTCCCTGATCCCCGGCACCTTGAAGCGATCAATGGAATGATACAATAGCATCAGAGTTTGACCGCCCACAATCCCATCCTGTTCGATTCCTTTTGACAATTGGAACTTCTTAATCGCAGCAAGAGTTTCAGGATCGTAAACCCCCGTCAAGGGCTGGTGATATACCCCTCCTTCTTTGAGAAGCCCCTGCAGCCGTTTAATGTGTTCCCCTTTCTGCCCCAAGGGCATAAAGGGCATATGGGGCAGGATACTCAAAAAATCTCTCCATAGGATAAATCCTTTACCTGACCAGTGTTGTTCAATTTCCTCGAAGGAAAGATATTGTTTCTCAGGGGCCGAAGGATCAATAAGGAATTTGTCATTATCAAGCCCGACCAAAGAAATAAATCGTCCCCCCTGAACCTCTGGAAAGTTCATCTCAAGAAATGCGGGAGTGTCCAGTCTGAGCAAAGCCCCCAGATTTCCGGAGAAACGATAGAGTCTGAGATCCCTTTCCAGAGCCGCACGTTCAATCTCATTGAACTGGCTCATGGGGGTATTTTCGGGGATGGGGGGAACATGCCAGAATTTAACCAGCGCATTAAAGGCTCTCCGGGCGCTTTCTATTTCAGTGGTTTTCCCCAATTCGGCAACCATCGCACGAAATAGCTCTTCGTCATTGGATGTGGGGACTGTTTCGATCTGCTTTTCAGTGGTTTTTATTGTTTTCGAAGGACGGATGGTGTTGATCACTCCATCCCAATGAAGAGAAAGTATTCCTGCAACAAAGACGGCGAGCACAACCAATGTAACTATGGCATAACGCCATTTTCGGACGTAGGCTCCCGAACTTCTATCCATATCTTTGATCCCTGCTGCCGTAATTCGTGCATCTATCTTTGTCTTATCCCTTGCAAAACCGGTCAAAAGCGCTCTGTCACAAACTGCGTTGATGAGTCGTGGAAGCCCCCCGGAATATCGATAGATTTTCTTCAGGGCTTGATGTGTAAAGATCTGTCCGCTCCTGACTCCTGCTAATTCAAGCCGGTGGTGGATGTATTGTACGGTATCCTGAAAATCCATGGGTTGGAGATGATACCGGACAGTAATGCGCTGGTTGAGCTGCCGCATCTCGTTCCTATTTAAAATATCGAGGAACTCAGGTTGCCCGGACAGAACGATTTGTACAAGTTTATCCCTTTCTGTCTCAAGATTTGAAATCAACCGTATCTGCTCAAGAACGGAGGTTTCCAAACCTTGCGCTTCGTCGATCACGAGAACAACAGTATGGCCCTCTGCATTTTCTTTGAGAAGGAACTGATTGAGTAAATCGAGAAGGTCTGAAGGGGTAGAAATTTCTGATGAGATACCAAATTCCCGATTAACGTTCCTAAGAAGTTCGGTGGGTGAAAGGCATGGATTAAAGATCAGGGCAGTCCGATGATGATCCGCATCGAGCTGACTGAGGAGTGTTCGCAAAACGGTTGTCTTCCCTGATCCCACTTCCCCGGTGAGGAGGATGAATCCTGCATGGTTCTGAATGCCATATAAAAGATGGGCAAAGGCTTCTTTATGGTTCTTGCTCAGGAAGACGAAACGCGGGTCGGGTGTCAGGTTGAAAGGTTTTTCCCTGAACCCAAAAAAGTCAAGATACATCAACAAGGTCCTTTCGTTTCGATTGTGGTATGACTAAAATACCAGATTCCATAAAGTGTGTAAACTGAATTATTATCGTTTGTATCAATGTGTTGCTTTTTCTTATTTTGGGGGGATCAATTCAGCATCTACCTCTCCCCCAAATACTTTTTGAAAAGCCCCCAGTAAGTTTTGCAAATCTTCCATTTTCTCGAATTCAATGACCAACTCTTGATCATCAAGGATCTTTAATCTTCCATACTGATACACTACCTCGATAACCTGATTCGGGTCAACCGTAACCCATCCTTTCATTCGCCGGACCAACTCATCTCCATTGAAGGCACGTTCGATTTTAAGATCCACTCTTCTCCGCTTCGCCTCCCATCCAATAATGGCCGGTTGGACAATCATGGGGGTGACAGGGTCATGCATGGCCGCACAACGAAACCATAATTTGGCACGTATCATCTGTAATCCTCTCTTTTAAAGATTCTAAATCCTAATATTGAAAATATTTCGATCAAACGGGTATGGGCGGGTTGTTCGGAAAGGCTTCAAGCCCAACCTTTTACAGGTCAACTCACCTGTTTCCTTGCCCTGTCAGAATTCACTAAAAATGAATTCTTTGATTTCCCATAAAATTCCGAATCAATGGCCATTTGAAGCCTTGAAGAGCAACCTGCCCATGCCCGTTTTTGCAACAATGGGGTAAAGATTCCCACGTTTGACGGTTTTCTCAAATAGATAGGCTTGGACGTCGCCCTATCCATGGCCGGGCTGATTCAAGCTGCCCTGCCAACCGAAAAAGCGTGGCTTCGTCCCCGAAGCGTCCGATAAAATGGAGACCCACCGGAAGTCCTTCACCATTCCAGTAAAGAGGAACAGACATGGCTGGCAGACCAGCGGCGTTGCAGATGGGTGTGAAGGGAACAAAAGCCTCCGCACGTCGAAGACCCTGCAGAGGTTTCTCCGGAGGTGAATCGAACGTTCCCAGAACCACCGGAGGCTCGGAAAGCGTAGGAGTTAGCCAGA
Source organism: Deltaproteobacteria bacterium (assembly GCA_016875195.1). Taxonomy (GTDB): domain Bacteria; phylum Desulfobacterota; class BSN033; order BSN033; family UBA1163; genus RBG-16-49-23. The sequence continues at coordinate 34,513 of VGRY01000019.1, read as the reverse complement.
CATCAACTTTCTGAAAATAACGGGCGATATCTCTAGCAACACGCTGAAGAAACGTCAGAGAAAGCAAATAAGACGAAGCGCTTTGTTGCCGCCCCATCTCATAAAGAGCCCAGGTGAGCGGTTCAAACTGCTCTAACTTCGGACTCCTGCTTGTAGCCAGTCCCAGCGCATTGATGATCCAGGCACATCCGGCCGACCAGATCACCATAAAGGCTTGTCTCACCAACTCTCCATTGATCTCTGGAGAAGTCTCCACCAATTCATGCCCAAGGTCTGCACATAAGCCGACCGCATCCTTGACCGCAAGGACGCAATCATCATGAACCTTCGAACCTGTGGGGTGTTGGGTGGTAAAACCGATGCGAAGTCTACCCGGATCGGTCCCCACTTCTTGAAGGAACGGACGTGCCGGAGGTGGCGCCCAATAAGGATCGCCGTCAGCAGGACCTGAAGTAGCATCGAGGAGACTCGCGCTATCCCTCACGGAAAGGGTTAGAGCATGATCGATGATCAATCCGCTAAAAATATCTCCGAAATCAGGGCCAAGGGGATTGCGAGCTCGAGTCGGTTTAAGACCGAAAAGTCCGCAGCACGAGGCAGGTATCCGGATAGACCCGCCACCGTCATTTCCGTGAGCCATTGGAACGAACCGGGCCGATACCGCTGCTGCGGCTCCTCCGCTTGAACCGCCTGCAGTGCGATGGAGATTCCAGGGATTTCGGCATGGGCCGAACAGGCGAGGCTCAGTGGTTGGAAGGATGCCTAACTCCGGCGTATTGGTCTTTCCGATGATGATCAAACCGGCCTGTTTCAACCTGGCCACCAGTTCATTGTCATGGTCCGGCACAAAGTCATGCATAAAGGCGGATCCCATCGTCATCCGAACTCCGACACATGGAGCCCCCAGATCTTTTAGTAAAAAAGGAACGCCCGAAAAAGGGCCATCGATGAGTTTGCCGGCTGCCGCTTGACGAGCCTGTTCAAACATCGGTGTGACGACGGCATTAAGCGCAGGGTTGAAGCGTTCAATCCGCTCAATCGATGCGTCTACGAGTTCAATCGCCTTGACCTGCTTTTGCCGTACCAACGTGGCAAGCTCTGTCGCATCGTAGGAAATAAATTCATCCATGTTCACCCCTCCCTTATCCTCCTTAAAAACCATTCAACCCGAACTCTTAACATGTTATTCTAAACCTTGAACGGGTGAAGATCAGGCTCGGTTCAGAATCCCCTCCGGGCAGGCTTGGTTCGGCATTTCGCTTTATTGTACGACTTGAAAATAACGGTCGTTTCATTTAATGTCAAGTATCCCGTCCTGTTTACAAGGAGTGATTCATGGACCTCATTAAAGCCATCAAGGAAAGAAAAAGCTTCAGGGCCTTTAAATCAGACCCCATCCCAAGAGAAACGGTCCAGGAGATCTTACAATTAGCGATTTGTGCCCCTTCCGCCATTAATCTCCAGCCATGGGAATTTATCGTTGTGGCAGGAGACGAGAGGGAGAGATTGAGCCGTAGACTCATTAAGGCATATAAGGAAAAAAAGATCTCTTGCGGGCCTGGGAATGTGAAACCCATGCCTAAAACAGTGACGAAACGAGGCGCCAAAACCCTTGAGCAGATGACCCCTTTTTTCGAAGAAATGGGAGTGAATACCGACCAATTTGTAAATGAAGGAAGCTGCAGTTTCTATGGTGCTCCGGTCGCCATCCTGATCTGCCTCGACGATTCCTTTCCTAAAGCTCGATTGGTAGATATCGGGATCGTCCTGGGCTACCTTGTTTTGATCGCCCACGAATTTGGATTGGAGACCTGCCCGATCGGCCTGATTACCGCTTACGAGGACGAGATTAAGGATACCCTAAATATTCTGGAGAATAAGAGCGTAGTAATCGGAGTTGCCCTTGGGCATCCCGACACTTCCAGCCCCATCAACCGGTTCAAATCTTATAGAGAAGGCTTAGAAACATTTATCAGATGGATTGAGTGAAAATCGAACCGCCCACTCTATTTCTTATTCACCTCTTCTAAACACCTTCATTAAAATCTGTACCTAAAATTGCGATCGCATTTTTAGGTACAAAATCTTATTACCTCACGTGGCAGGCCATGAGTGAACCATTTGGCCTCTGAGTCAGGAGGGGTTCTTCTTTTTGCAGATAACAACCCGAAGGGAAGACCTAATTGGGATCCCTCAATTTGATTCACTTTGCCTCATAATTTCCACTTTTTTCAATTGAATTATGCGTTTTTGATATGGTAATAATATCCTATGCCTGCTACCCCGAAAAAAGCAGCCACCATCATCCTCCTTCGGGATTGCGCCCCAAAAGGTTTTGAAGTTTTTCTGCTCAAACGCCATGAGCAGAGCAGTTTTATGGGGAGCAATTATGTTTTCCCCGGAGGCAGGGTGGATCAAGAAGATGGGTCCATAGAAACATGTGCGTTATGCAAAGGAGTAGCCCCCGAAGAAGCCCACCGGATATTTGCGGAAGAACTCTCTCCGCAAGAATGCCTCGGCCATTGGATCGCGGGGATTAGAGAGCTTTTTGAAGAGGGGGGAATCCTCCTCGCTTATGACCATGTCGGAAATCTTCTTCAGTTTAAAGATGAGGGAGATAGACTAAAGCTTATTGATTATCGAGATCAATTGCAGAAGAGAAAAGCCACCGTCTGTCAGATTGCAATGGAGGCAAATATCTTCCTGGCACTGGATCAACTCCACTATTATGCCCACTGGATCACTCCAGAAGCCAGGTCTGAGCGATTCGATACCCGGTTCTTTCTGGCTCGCCACCCAGAAGGACAGGAAGCCAGCTTTGATCAAAAGGAAACCACTGCCGAGGTCTGGTTGACACCACGGCAAGCTTTTGAGGAAAATGTAAAGGGAAAAATGGCCTTGAGCCCCCCTGCTCTCAAAATCATGGAGGACCTTTCCCGTTACAAAACGATTGAAGAGGTGTTTGACTCTTTAAGAGGGAAAGAGGTGCGGATGATTCTGCCCATCCTTACGAAATTATCGAACGAACCAACCATTCTATTACCTTGGGATCCGGAATATGAGGTTTTCAAAAGAAGCGATATTCCTTCATCAATAGATCAAGGAATGGCGTCCCAACCCGGTGACAACACCACCCGCCTCATCCTACGACAAGGCTTCTGGTACCCCTATTGCCAAGTTAACCCCGTTAGAAGCGCTTCGCCCTTCTAACAGGAAGCCTCACCCCGTAAGACCTACGGTCTCTGATGGGGCTCACACCCCGATAGAAGCTAAGCTTCGTACAGGGCAAGCAACAGGGCTTTCTAACGGGGTAAAGTAAACTATTCCTACCCTATTCCCTTACCGTACCCAGAGGGTAAATCCCAGGATGCCGATGAGGACCGAAAGAATGATTTCAAAACGTCGCTGACTGATGTGACGGTTAATTTTCAGACCAATCAAGATCCCCACAATCGCAAAAGGAGCAGCCACTACAAAACTCTCAAGAACTGAATTGGTAAGCAGGCCATGATACTGGTAAGTTCCAATAATGATGGCATTAGCAAACAAAAAGAAACTCTGGAGCATGCCTACGACCTGTTCCTTCGCCCAGGGTCTTAGCGCAGCATATACAACCACCGGTGGTCCATCGGTTCCGAAAGCTCCACCTAGAATACCACTTAAAAACCCTGTTGGAATCGCCCATAACCTTGAAAAGGTTAATTTTACCTTTGGTGTAGTGATTTTATAAAAGGAAAACAGGATAAGCACGGTCCCAAGAATCTTCATGATGATTCCGGGCTCAACACTCTTTAAAAATATTGTGCCCAGGAAGGCACCCGGTATTGCGGCGACGATTAAGAATAGAGAATGATCCCACATGAGGTCTTTTTTTAGCATAAAGATAGCTGGGATGCGGTTAACCGTATAGCAGAGAACAACAACAGGAGCGGCCCATTGGGGAGCTGCATAGAGAAGGACAAGCGGCATGGACAGCAGTGCACCCCCAAACCCGGCCAAGCCCTGAAGTAAGGCGCCTGTGAAGATAATCAGCGCTGTAGGAAGTAAATATTCAGACATTATTCACCCCATCTCAATTTTCTCTTTTCTTCGGTCCCTTGACATCTCCCAGATCAAGCATTGAGTTCTGAATTTGCAATAAAGTTTTGGATCAAGGCATTCACAGCAGTCGTCAATGTTGAGGCACTCACAGCATTCCTCACAGAACCCTGTCTCATATTTCTGACAAGTCGCAATAGCATCACGCTCTGGATGATTTCGGCACTTCATCTCTTTCTTCTTTTAGTTTTTTCCTCTATTTGTTTTTTTGATTTTAAACTTTTTTGATATAGGTCGCTTCCGAAGCAGAATATAAGTAGCCCCTGCTCCACCATCACATTTCCTGGCACTTGAATAGGCAACAACCCATTTCCGCCAGGGACCACGGGTCAACCACTCTTCGACCTTCTTTTTCAATACTGGTTCTCCGGGTGAAGAGAGTCCACGCCCATGGGTCACTAAAAGACCATTCTTCCTGTGGGTCACAGCCCATTTCAGGAACTGATCAAATATTTCTCTGGCTTCCTCCACAATGAGTCCGTGGAGGTCAAGATGGGCCTGAATCGAAAAGTCCCCCCGATGAAGCCGCTTTGCAATTTCCGGATGGATCTGGTATCCCGTTCCCTCAATATACTCTGGGGTATCCGAGACGTTAAACCCCGTTCCGTAATTTATAAGGTCTTCAAGCCTTTTTAGGGTTTCGGCATCATCTTTCTTCTTATAATTCTCTATAATTTCGATTTTTGAAGTTTTTACAACGCGTTCTTTTCTCGGGATGGGTTTTACGCCATCCATGGCATTTTTAAAGAGCGTTTCCTCAGTTTCTGAACTCGCTTTTTTCTCAGGAGTTTTAATCGGCGCAGGATGATAATCAGGAAGTGACTTTGTATCGAGGACGACTTCCAATTCCTGGAAGGATTTAATAATTGAAGAGGTCTTTCGGGGTTTCATCAAGAATGTTCACCCCTTCCTAACAATAACGATTTTAAATAATTCGTAACACTTTAGCGGTTTGAAAAAACTTTATAAAATCCCTCCCAACCTCCCTTTGCCAAAGGGAGGAGAAAGGGGTTCCCCCTTTGGTAATCCTTTCCCTGTCATAGACGGGCAAAGGGGGATTAAGGTCGTTGCGACTCGAAACCGAGGGGATTTTATGATGATTCTTTTAATCCAATGACTCATAATTCTCTTCTTTTCAAAAAACTAAACTGATACAATAATTCTAAATAATGCATCGGAAAATATCAAATAGATCACAAGATAACTTCTTACATAATCCCATTTACCCCGTTAGAAAACCCCGCAGCTCTGCTGCAGGGATAGTGGTTATTTCCTTTTCAGCGAACCCCGTTAGAGATTTATCTCTAAACGGGGCGAACACGGGGGTTAACCCGCTGCGCCAGCGCTTCCGCGGCGAGTGCCCCGTGTGAGCTTTCCCGTTTGAAAGTTGAAAAGTTTCTAACGGGGTTTACATTCCCAAACTTTTTGGAACTTTTTCCATTCCTTCTTGTCTATTTTATTAAACCCCGTTAGAAAGGGGAACTTTGATCCATCATTATCAATACCGGACCTTTCTAACGGGGTAAAACAGAAAAGGAGGAAATGGAAATGTGGACACCTAAGAGGTTCTTTACACTGTCGATATTGGTTATCTTGTTGGTTTTCACAACTGGGGTTTATGGACAACACCATGAAAATACTGACAAAACCCTCTCCCCTTACTTCTTTGTCAAAAGCGACGATCCCGGCGTTGACCAACTCCCTCTCAAATCCACCTCGGCAGATGTGAAAATCGTCGGTGTGATCGCTGATGTGGTGGTCACACAGGTTTACAAGAATGAGGGTAAAAAAGCCCTTGAGGCGATTTACCTATTTCCAGCTTCCACGAGGGCAGCAGTTTATGGAATGAAAATGACGATCGGGAAGCGAACCATTATTGCCAAGATTCAAAAAAAGGAAGAAGCCCGTCAGCAATACGAGCAGGCCAAACAACAGGGGAAAAGTGCTTCTTTATTAGAACAACAAAGGCCGAATGTATTCCAGATGAATGTCGCCAATATCTTGCCGGGAGATGTGGTTGAGGTAGAACTGAAATATACGGAGTTACTGGTTCCGACGGATGGAATTTATGAATTTGTATATCCCACGGTTGTGGGACCGCGTTACTCAAACCAGCCTGCAGAAACCGCCCATCCTGCTCAGAAGTGGGTTGAAAATCCTTATCTTCGCCAGGGAGATTCCCCAACCTATACGTTTGACATCATCACTGATCTCTCCACTGGTCTCCCCATTCAGAATACTTCATGCACCTCCCATAAGGTAGATATTAACTATGATGGACCTTCCCGTGCCACCATCAAACTCGATCCTTCAGAAAAGAACGGTGGCAATCGAGATTATATTGTCAGATACCAGCTGGCGGGTGGCCATGTCCAATCTGGAATGCTTCTGTTCGAGGGAGAAAAGGAGAAATTCTTTCTCTTGATGCTCCAACCTCCTAAAAGGGTCAGTGTCAGTCAGATTCCGCCCAGAGAATATATTTTCATCGTTGATGTTTCTGGTTCGATGTATGGGTTTCCTCTCGATATCTCCAAGAAACTTCTCAAGGACCTCATCGGAGGTCTTCGTCCAATCGATAAGTTTAACGTTCTCCTGTTCGCCGGTAGTTCTTCTCTGATGTCAGAAAAATCACTTCCTGCGACCTCTGAGAATATTCAACATGCCCTAAACGTCATTGACAGGCAGAGGGGGGGTGGTGGAACAGAATTATTACCCGCCCTTAAAAGGGCATTATCCCTGCCGAGATCAGAGGATTGTTCCCGGACGGTGGTAATTGCCACCGATGGTTATGTCACGGTGGAAGAAGAGGCATTTGATCTGATTCGAAAAAATCTCGGAGATGCCAATATGTTTACCTTTGGAATTGGATCGAGTGTCAACCGCCATCTTCTCGAAGGAATGGCAAGGGTCGGTATGGGTGAACCCTTTGTCATCTCCAAAACTGAAGAGACCCGTGAAAAGGCAGAAAAGTTCAGAAAGATGATTGAATCGCCTGTCCTGACAAAGGTCAAGGTTGACTTTGGAAGGTTTGGAGTCTATGATGTCGAACCGATCAGTATTCCTGATGTTTTTGCAGAAAGGCCGGTCATCGTCTTTGGAAAATGGCGAGGCAAGCCCGTTGGCGAAATTACTTTAAATGGATTGACGAGCAATGGCCCTTATATGAATAAGATTGATATCCGGAAGGAAACACCACTTAAATCGAACTCTTCCCTCCAATACCTCTGGGCCAGACATCGAATCGCTCTTCTTTCGGATTACAATACTTTAAGAAATGATCCTGATCGGATTAAGGAGGTTACCCAATTAGGACTCGATTATAACCTTCTGACGGCCTACACCTCTTTTGTTGCCATTGATACAGAAGTCCGTCTGGTGGATGGCCAGGCTGTGACCGTGAAACAGCCTCTTCCCTTACCCGAAGGGGTATCCGATTATGCAGGGGGCAAAAATAAAGGTACATTCACTCCGAGATTAGCTGCCCCCTTTGCAACCAGAGCTTACGAAGTGGATGCCAAGAATCAGGTTAAAAAAGATGAGGAAACCAAATCAGGGTCTGTCAAATTGTCTGTTGAGCTTGGTGAGATCACCACATCCGGTGGAATTTCTAAAGAAGATCTTCAGAAAATCATCAAACAACAGATCACTTCTATTGAGTTCTGCTATCAAAAGACATTGAAGAAAAAACCAAACATTCAGGGTGAGGTTATTATCCAATTGGTGATTGACTCGAAAGGCAAGGTTACAAAGGCAAATTTGGTTTCAAGTAAATTAAATGACAAAAAACTTCAAGAATGTATCTTGCAGAAGATCAAGGGACTAAATTTCTCACCACCTACGGATACAGATCGAGTGACTGTTACTGTCTCCTTCAATCTCAAATCCTCCTCCTAATTTAAGGGGGCCGGTCATTTCAAGGCCAGCCCCTTTAAATTTATTCATTATCCCTTATAGTCCATTTCCTTATATTGACAATCTTTCTATAGACGTAATACTATTGGGAAAAATAACGGATCCGTAATTATTCCAAAACCTAAAGGAGACCATATGGGAACCATTAAAATTATGCCATGTCTTGATATGAAAGAAGGCCGGGTGGTCAAAGGCATCCATTTTGTAAATATTAAAGATGCCGGCGACCCTGTCCAGAATGCAGCCTTCTACGAAAAAGAAGGCGCTGATGAGCTGGCCATGCTTGATATTGCAGCAACTTTAGAAAACCGAAAGACTAGACTCGAATGGGTGAAAAACGTATCAGCCGTCATCAAAATCCCATTGACCGTAGGAGGTGGCATCTCCACCCTGGAAGATATCGAACTGGTATTAAAGGCAGGGGCAGATAAGGTTTCTATGAATAGCGCTGCGGTGAAAAACCCTGATCTGGTCAAACAGGCGTCCAAGCAATTCGGCAATGATAAAATAACCATAGCCATTGATGCGCGAAGAAATAAAACCATGTCCTCTGGCTTTGAACTTGTGGTATCAGGAGGCACCAAACCTGTCGGAAAAGATGCTGTGGCCTGGGCAACACAATGCCAGGAACTGGGTGCAGGGGTCATCCTTCCAACGAGCATGGATGGAGACGGAACCCAGACAGGCTATGATCTGGAATTTACAAAGGCCATTTCAGACGCGGTAAACTTACCAGTAGTTGCATCCGGTGGAGCAGGAAAACTTGAACATTTTTATGAGGCAGTCATTAAAGGCGGGGCTCAAGTTCTACTGGCCGCTTCAGTCTTCCACTACCGGACCTTAAGGATCACGGAAGTCAAGGAGTATCTCAGGAAAAAAGGATTAAAAGTCAACCTTTAATCCATGACTCGATTATCTACACTTCCAACAGCAAGGTATCTTTGACCTTGGTGGTAATAGATCGAAGGAGGGAACACCGGAAGTTCCCTCCTCATTCTATGTCTTACATAGAAGAACCATTAACGGGTACTATTACACCAGGCGGAGGTCCACTGATTAAGTTTCCTGTGATCGAAAGGCCTCTGGCCCAACTTTCTACAGCTTCTTGTTCCCAGACATATCCACCGAGAGACTTGAAAGAAGTACTTCTTAGTATTCCACCGACCATCCTGCCTGAGAGCTGGCCTGCAAACCCGATAAATAGCGTCCCAATAGCATCGGTGGATTGGAACTCGACATGGAAAATGAAATCAAGGGGGGCCCCTCCAATGAAATTCATCTCAATTGGAACTGGAACCCAGTTTAAGTCTTCTCTTAAATATAGCGTTGCGTTAAGGATTGGTCCGATTTGATCATGGATTTGGAGATAGATGACAGAGTTTTGATTATCACGGTTCATTCTCGCTCCATCATAATTTGATCCTGTCTCCCTCACGTTGAGCCTGTGCCACGTCCCGTTCCATACGCTCAAATCCGGAACCTGGGCATGTGCCGAAGTTAGAAGAAAGCCGAGCATCAATACCGACACTGCCAACCCGCTTAAGATAATCCTCTTTCTCATAACCCACCTCCGGTGTTTGAAATTAATAAGGTGATTAATCACTCTGTCGAAGTATTAAGATATATATTTAGAAGGAATTTTTTTGTCAAGAAAATTCGATCACAAAAAACTGCTACAGGAGGAGGCCAGTCTTATGGTCCCTTTTACCTTTCATGATCAGGATATTCAGGGGAGAGGATGGTGGATAGGTTAAAAAAAAACAGGGCCATTTCTGGCCCTGTTTTTTCAAAAATTATTGAACAGGGAAATTAGCAAAGGGGGGCCAGTTGGGTGGAGGCCAGTTAGGCCGGTTTGGGATGTTAGGCTTATTCCCCCTGCCCTTCTTTAAGATACGCACCACATCCTCGCCAACGATGGAGGTAGCACCAAAATCCTCCTTCAAGGTTCCTTCAAGTGTGATCGTGACACATTCCTCGTCAGGAATTCCATTAGGGAATATTTTCTCGAGGGCTGCCACAACATCCTGGGTTCTGAATTTAAGCGTCAGATCGTAGATACCATCGGGGCCCGTATCAGTGCAGTCTCCACAACTTAAAATTTCACCTTCGGCTGGAACGAATGGAGTAGCTACGTCTTCGATACTTGCGCGAAGAATGGGGGACACTTTTACGTCTTCGTCACCTACTTTACCAAAGTACAGGTATATTGATAAAGGATCAATTTCTTTGACATCAAAATCTACAGTGCCAAGGATGGCAACCGGCAGAACCCCGCGGCTGGTAACATTTACCGGATTCGGACAGCTTCCAGGTTTGATGTCTACAAAAACTTGAGTTGGAGTTGTTGGAGCCTGGGCAAATACACCACAGGGTGACAGAAAGATAGACATCCCTAAAACCATCAAAAGAATCAAAGGCGCTCTTAATTGCTTAACCATTTTGAAACCTCCTTTCAATGTAAATTGTTTCATTAAACAGGGTTAAGTCCTCTCTTCAGATAGTCCCAAGCAAAGTGACAATCTACTACAAAAGCGGTTAATGATCACCTCCTTTTTAAAATTGATTGCATGATTATCATGCAATGTTAATACCAAAACGTCAATTAGTATTTTAAGTAAAGTGGAATATAATGCGGGAAAATCAAGTAAATGAAATAAATTGTCTTTGGACAACAAATTGATCAAACCTTGAAAATATTTCATGCTAATTTTTAAAAAAGTTCTTGATTGATTCTTTAATTTCGAATTAATATCCGATCGCGCAGCCGTCTTTTCGGCGATCAGAAGCTCCCAGAAGAATATTGCGGTCACGGTCAAAAAAGATGGCCTGGCCTCCGCCAACCTGATTGATCGGAGATAACTCTTTTATGATTTGATGTCCCCTCCCGGATAGAGCCACTGCAGTCCCGTCCGGAATCCCGTCTTCAAGATAAACCTCCATACCTTGCAGATGTCTTATTCTTGGGGTATCCAGGGCCTCCTGTAAATTCATCCCAAAGTCGATCAAATTCACCAGAAACTGGACATGGCCCTGCGGCTGCATATCCCCGCCCATCACTCCGAAACTCATTAAAAATTCTCCATCCTTGAAGACCATACCGGGGATAATAGTATGCATGGGTCGTTTGTGTGGCTCGATCCTGTTTCCGTGCTTCGGATTGAGCGAGAATGACTTGCCCCTGTTCTGTAAAGCGATCCCAGTCCCATCAACCACCACACCCGATCCAAATGCCATAAAAAGACTGCTGATAAATGAAACGACATTCCTATCTTTATCCACTGCTGTCATGTAAACAGTTTCAGAGCTTCTACTTTGTCCGGTGAAGTGAGATGGGGAGCAAGCTTCGTCCTTCTTTATCTTTGCTCTAATCTTTTTGGCATACTCTCTGGACAGCAGTTGATCGACGGGGATCTTTTCAAATTCAGGGTCTGTGATAAACCTGTCTCTGTCTTCGAAGGCTGCCTTCTTGGCCTCGATAAGAAGATGAAGATATTCCGGACTGTTAGGTTTTAATTTACTGATATCATACCCCTCAAGGATGTTGAGCATCTCAAGTGCAGTCAGACCCTGACCATTGGGGGGAAGCTCATAAATCGTATAGTCCCGGTAGTCTGTGGAAATGGGCTCAACCCATGTTGTGGTATGATGTTTAAAATCCTTACGGGAAAAGAACCCCTGAAGGCCCTTCGAAGTATTGACGATAGCATCACATATTTCGCCTTCATAAAAAACTCCTATCCCTTCACGTGCAATTTTCTGATAGGTCTTTGCAAGGTCCTTGTTGATAAACACCTGCCCTGGCGATGGAGCTTTGCCATTGATAAGATAAGCTTTCGATGCTGCTTCTGAAGACCGGAGCATGCTCTCTGCCTCTTTCCACTCCCCTGCAATGACTTCAGTTACAGGAAACCCTTTCTCGGCATAATGGATGGCCTCTCTAAGGATACCGGCAAGTTTCATCGTGCCAAAACGTTCCAGAGCCTGTGCCCAACCATGAAGTGCGCCCGGAACAGTAACTGCTAAGATTCCACGCTCTGGAATTTCGTTTATTCCTCTTTCTCTAAACTTTTCAATCGTTGCCTGATAAGAAGCCCGGCCGCTCCCATTCATGCCAATCAGCTTTTTCTCTTTAGCTAAATAGATCAGAGCAAAGGCGTCTCCTCCCAGACCCACGTTATAGGGCTCCACCACACTTAGGGTACTGACCATGGCAATGGCTGCATCGATAGCATTGCCTCCCTTTCCCAACATCTTATATCCCGCAAGAGTTGCCAAGGGTTGACTGGCAGCCACCATTCCTTCTTTTCCCATCACTACAGACCGCTGTGCCGCACTCTCCCAATCCCTTTTCTGTGTATGCGTAAAGTTCATTGGTTTCCTCCCTTTACTCATAGACATCGTTATTAATTCTTATTTTTGTAACATAAAAAAGCTCGCAGGAGCCATTGCCTGTATCTTTTCGTGAGAGGCTGGTGTTCCAGTAGACCTCCCCTCCTTTATACGTCCCCTTCAGGTTGATTAGAAAACCCTCCAGAATGACTTTTTCATGCTTTCCAACCCCTTTAACGGCAAGTGAGATATTCTCGGTCGCTGGGATGATATGGTTGTTTGAAGAATGAGAGAGAATATAATCATTATCAAGGGGGCACTCCGGTTTATATTCATAAAAATACCATCGATTTGTTTGACTGAAGGATACATATTTTTCATGTTCAGTCTCCGCCAGTTTTCCCCAGGCAATCGCCAAATCCAGAGGTGAAAGATCTGACTCCCAGCCAAACCAATAGGTCTCTTTACTGACCACTTTCCCTGCCAGTTCATATGCTGCCACAGGAGTGAGCGTGTAATATCCATCTTTTTTCTGAATGACGATGGGATCATAGGATGACGCAGATCGTTGGATCGGATCTCGGGATGTATCGATTTCTTCAGAATCGAAGCCGGATTTGTGGGGCCGGCTGCAAGCAAATAAAAAACAAAGAATGAGAACTGGCCCGATAACTCTGAAATACCATTTCTTGCCCATTTCCTAAAAGAATAAAATTTAAATCAATTGTCTGTCAATAATCATAACCCGATCCGGCCTCTCCCCGTGGTCGGGTCTAATCGACTTACCAAAAAAAGGGATGGAGAGATTAAGAGGTCCTGATTGTTTCGTAACCATGAATATGCTAAATTCAACTTGATGAAAAAGGCTTTTCCAATCCATGGGATTATTGGAATTTTTCTCCTGGTCCTCTCCGAGATCCTTCACCTCAAAAAGATCGAGCCTTTTTATAGCTGGTTCTACTGTTTTGCCTGGTGGTCATATATCCTCTTCGTCGATGCGATCATCTACCGTCTAAAAAGCAATTCCCTCCTCATGAACCGGAGAAAAGAATTCTTTTTGATGATTCCCTGGTCCATTTTTATCTGGCTCATTTTTGAGACAGCCAATCTCTCCCTGGAGAATTGGTATTACATCAACCTTCCACATTCAATCGTTGAAAGATGGATAGGTTATGCTATTGCTTATGGGACTGTTCTTCCGGGAATATTCGAGACGACCGAGTTATTGGAAGCCATGGGATTGTTCAATAGATCCTATTCCAAAAAAATGATTATCTCGTCTGGGGATCGCTATGCCCTGCTCCTACTGGGCGCTCTCTGTCTATTGTCCTCAATCCTCATCCCGAAATACTTTTTTCCCCTTATCTGGGTAGGGTTTATATTCTTCCTCGAACCCATTATTTATCGTTTAGGGGGAAGATCCCTTTTAAGAGATCTTGAAGAAGGAAGACATCAAAAAGTTTATCTCCTTCTCATCGCCGGCCTGATCTGTGGCCTTCTCTGGGAGTTCTGGAATTACTGGGCTCTTTCAAAATGGATTTACACCGTCCCTTTTTTCGATAAAGCCAAAGGGTTTGAGATGCCTTTTCTTGGATTTCTCGGGTTCCCACCTTTTGTCGTCCAGGCCTATGTTATGTATAACTTCATCTCCCATTTTCGTTTTGGAAGGGGATGGGAAGAATCAAATGATCACCTCCATACGGAAAGAAAAACTCGACCCTTGACCAAAATCCTGATTACTATTCTGATGGTAAGCTTTTACGTTTTGATATTCAAAACCATTGACAACAGTACGGTTGATTCATATTACCCCCGTTTAAAAGATGCTTACTGGATCAACCCAAAACATCAACAAGAACTTCCAAAAGTGGGGATTGCCAATCTGGACGATCTTCTCTTAAAAACCCAATCCAAGAATGAGAGAGATGAATTAGCCCTTCGCCTTCTCATCCCAAAAGAAGAACTCACTCACTGGGTGGAAAAAGCTCAGCTGGTTCAATTAAAAGGGTTGGGAGTTGAAAATTTGAAGCTCTTGGAAGGAGCGGAGGTCCACTCGGTTTCTGCTCTTGCCGTCGAGGATACTGAAAAACTCTATGCAAAGATAGGACAGGCTTTTCCGGGAAAAGCCCCTCCGAAAAAAGCAAAGATAAGAATCTGGGTGAGAGAAGCCCAGAAGAAGGTTCGGAGTTCGGGGTGATGAGTTCGGAGTAAAGAGTCAAAAGCTAACGGTCAATCGTTTATTGTTGACGGAGTCACTATGAAATACGGTGCGATGAATTTTCCGGTAAAACCAGTTCTCAATGAGGTAAAGGAGATCGGTGAGATGGGTTTCGATTATGTGGAATTGACCATGGACCCACCCGAAGCAACTCCCCAGAAGATCCTGCCCCAAAAGAAATCGATTCAGAATCTTCTCAATCGATATAAGATGGAAATTTTTGTCCATCTCCCCACCTTTGTCTTGACATCAGATCTTTATGAAAGCATGAGAAAAGCCTCGCTTCACGAGAATATTGAGGCCCTTGAAACCGCGGCAGAACTGGAAGTTAAAAAGGTTGTTCTTCACCCAGGTTATGTCACCGGTATGGGAAAATTCGTAATCGATAAGGCCAAAAGATATGGCCTTGAGTCAATCGAGGCCATTCTGAAGAAGGCAAACAGCCTGGGCATGACTCTCTGTCTCGAAAATATGTTTCCCCAGGCCCTTTTTCTCACTCAGCCTTACGAATTTCGGGAAATCTTTGAGATCTTCCCTGAAATTCGTCTTGCTCTCGATATCGGCCATGCAAACCTTGGAGGCGATAGGAATAGGGCAATAGAATTTATTCAGCGCTATGGCTATCGCATTGGCCATATCCACGCCAATGACAACTTTGGCAAGGAGGACAATCACCTTCCCATCGGAGCCGGTATCATTGATTTCGAAAGAATTATCAAATCCCTCAAAGAAACCTCTTATGACGAAACGATCACCATTGAGGTCTTCTCCAAGGACAGAGATTATCTCAGACTAAGCAAAGAGAAGATCGCAAAAATGTGGGAATCCCAGTAATCTGTTTCGGATTGTGGAATTCGGAATGCAGAATTGAGATTTATCCACACACCAATTAAATCAGGAGCCTCTATTCAGACAGTTTAATAAATGTGCCATTCTTTCTTGCATGACGGACCACCCATTTTAAAAGGACGGCTTCAATGGCGAGATAAATTCCGATCAGTCCGAATCCCAGAAACAAAACGGTGTTGATCTCTCTTTCGAACCCATAGAAAGAGCGGAAATATTCTAAAAAGTAGGTTAACGGGATGGCTCGGGCAATTTCTGGAAATGGAGAGGGAAGAATAGAAACGGGGTAGTATATTCCGCATATCAAGGCCATCAGACTGGTGATGGACCATGCGGCCACCTCTGCCTTGTAGCCGAAGAGGATGACAAGGATACAGACGGCTATGCCGATCGAGACAGCGATCAGAAAGAGGCCCAAGAGGTATAGAATGAGAGAAATAATTCCAGTTTGAAAGAAATTAAAACCAAAGGCGATACCTCCGAAGATGGCGAGCAGCAGAAAGACAAGGCAGGATCGTGTCATCCCGATCAGCCACGCACCCGAAATGAGCTGGAAAGGATGGATGGGTGCGATAAAGGTATGCTTCATGGACTTCGCCCAGAGATCGTAGAGGAGCGCATAAGCCACATCGATCTGGCAGACCTGAATGAGGCTCATCGACATTACCCCGATCAGAATGAATCCGGTCATGTTTTCATCCAGCCGGAGAAAAACGGTTAATAGCCCCACAGAAAACAGTCCGACCAGAGGCCAGAAAATGATTTCTGAGATGCTGAAAAAATTTCTCCTCGTGATCGTCAAGTTCTTAAACGCAAAGGCCCCGATCTGAACCAGCGCTTTTTGAAAATTCGACAAAGACATCCTCCAAGTCAGTCTGTTCAAGAGTCAAGTTCTTAATCCGCGCTCCCCCGTTGGAGAGTATCGCCGCCAATGGCCCTGCCCTTCTCTCCGCATCATCCACCATGATCTCGCAGAATCCATTCGAAATCGAATAATTGATCACACCTTCCATGCGGAGTAGTTCTTCTCCTGAAATGCTTCCTTCAAACTGAATTCTGATCAGATCTCCAACACGAACGACCCTTTTTAAATCCTCGGGCGTTCCAACGGCCAATATCTTTCCTTCCCTTAAAAAAGCGATCCGATGGCAGAGCGATTCAGCCTCTTTCATATTGTGTGTGGTCAGAAGAATCGTCATCCGGTTTGCCTTCTGAGTCGCATGGATCTGGTCCCGAATCCGTATGGAGACACCCGGATCAAGCCCCACGGTAGGCTCATCTAAAAAAAGGAGAGTCGGATCATTCAACAGAGATTTTGCAAGAGAAAGTCTCTGCTTCAGCCCGGTGGAGAGACGGTCAAAGGGAACCTCCAGGTGTTCCTTCAAACCAAAGAGATCAATTAAGGATTCTATTTTTGTTTCCCTTCTCTTTCCCGACAGGCCATAGAGCATTGCATAGAAGCGAAGGTTTTCTAAGACGGTCAGGCTCCAGACGAAGTTTGCATTCCCGCTCGAGATATTGACTCTCTCTCTGATCCGATGCCCATCCTGTAGCGCATCGATGCCGAGAATCTTAATGCTTCCTTTGTCAGGAAGAAGCAATGTGGAGAAGATGGAGAGAAGAGTAGTCTTTCCTGCACCATTGGGACCAAGAATGCCAAAGATCTCCCCTTCTTCAACCTGTAGATCAATCCCCTTGAGGACCTCTTTGACCTTCCTGTGCCACCATCCGGATCGGAATGTCTTAACAATTCCCTCTGCTTTGATTGCAAGTGCCATTGTTAATCCAAAGGGTCCAAGGGGTCTTGGGTTCAAGGAGTCAAGTAAAATACCTACATAAAACGAAAATCCTAGAACCCTTGAATCCCCGGACCCTGAATCAACAAGAGTATATGATGAAATTTGTGATTTGCCAAATGGAAATTATTAGAGCTTCTTAAGTCTCGAATTTTTAGCAGAGAGGAGAATCAGTGATTAACGAAAGAAAGAGGTAGGAAATTTAGGAATTTATATTTCGGCCCCAGAAGGGCAGGAGACTAATACAAACGTATTAAATCCTTTAACCTGTCATTGCGAGCCAAAGGGCGTGGCAATCCCGTTTTTCGTGACACCCTTGCAAGGTGGGGGCGGAGGCTGGTCATCCTTGATAACCTCCATAGTAATTATCTCATGAGCAACGAATCAATTCATTTTATCTTTCAGTGAACGATAAAACTCATGAGCGCAGTGCTTTTCTGTACGATTTCTTGGGTCCGGACCAAGTTAACCTATTGATATTCAATCAGATATGCCAAAAAAGTACTTGTTTTTATGACCTTAAATCTACAATTTCATCGTCAGAATCATGGCCTTAAGGAACTAGCTCTATAAGCCATAGGCTTTGCCTCTTTAAGTAACTTAATGCTGTTGTCCTTGGCCAAACTTAAAAATCTCTTAAAAGGGTATTTTCACATCTGAAACTGCCAAGCTAAGCTTAAAATCAGACTCTATTTTCTGAAATGGATTAATAATACCAATGAGTTGCCTTGGACCGACCCGAAAACGGCCATTGTCCTATTTCATCAGATGCTTCCGAAGGAACTTGACGGTTCGCTCCCACGCTAATTCAGCCGCTTGAGAATTGAAGGCGTCGGCTCGGTCAGACTCGAAGAACCAATGACTGGTGTCAGGGTAGATGAAGAACTCAGCGACTCTATCTGCCGTTTCAAGGCTCTTCTTGAGTTTCTTGAGCACCGCATCGGAAACCCAGTCATCCCTTTCCGCAAAGTGGTCCAAGAAGACGGCCTGACTGCTGGTGTAGTCTCCCGCACGTGCGCCATAGAATGTCACGGTTGCTCCGATCGGCAACTCGGGTCGTTGTGATAGCCAAAGCGCCCAATGGCCGCCCATTGAAAAACCAATAACCCCAATGGTTGCCCCTTGAACCGCAGGATGATTGGAAAGTTGCTCGATGGCACGAATGAGTGTTTTGTATGTTGGTTCTTTTTTCGGCTTGGCACGCAATCGTCTTGCGCCTGTGCTGGTGGTGGCGACTTGGCCTTCAAACAAATCGGGAGCAAGAGCGACGAAGCCTTCCTTGGCCAATCGGTCACAGACACCTCTGAAGAAATCGTTCAGCCCCCACCAAGCGTGGATGACAAGTACGGCAGTGCCTTTTCCCGAAGGTGGTAAGGCGATATATACGTTTTTGGATTGCGTTGCTTTTTTAGGCATCTCTTCTGTCCAAAATGGCGATGACTGAGTCAGCCGCCCAACGACCTAAATCAGCGGTGGCTGTAAGCCATCCGCTGGATCTTTTTGTTAGGCTTTTTGTATATCGATAGTCAATTTTGCTCTTATTTATGAATCATCCTTTAATTTCATTTTCCTTTTGGATAAATACAGATAACATAGTTGCCGTGCGTGCTATGAGATCGGTGAAAATCTTTGAAAATATCGTAAGGAATTTCCATCCTTCTTCCTGGACTCGGATCATTAATAATAAACACATTTTTTAAATCATTGTATCCAACAACCACAACATAATGCCCTTCGCCTGAATATCTACCGCTCTTGTACCATTCTGGAGGAGGAACTCCCAAAACAATTAAAGGATAACCTTGAGCAACTAAATATTTCATCTCTTCTTTCTTCCAATCAAAATAAGCGTGGACTTCGAAGCCCAGACTTCTCGGATAAGATTCCATATCGGAGACAGAGGTTCCCCTTCCCTTTCTTGCCCTGCCAATCTCCTCCTGGGATAAGTTCTTTCCATAATAATTCAATATCATCCGTAGGGAAGTGGGACCACAATCCATATAGGGTTGGCGATATGTTGGAACATTCTCAATAAGATGTTGCTGGGGTAAATTCGATTTTGTAATTTGAGAATTTTTGACTGGAGGCCCCGCCGCACATCCCAAAAGCGAAACAATAACCGAAAATAAAATGACCTTTCTCATCAAAATCCCCCCTTTTGTCCGTATTAAATTTAGAGTAGCCTTACGCAAGGGTCACCGGGAGCCGGGTTTATCGACGATCCGGCGAAACCGTTGGTCATGTGATCTTTTTGTTTCTATCTCTCTTACCTCGCCCGTAGCGCAAGATGCGCTTGACCAATTTCCATACTAATCAAATGGGTTATATCCTGGTTTCTTGTATAGCCTTTGCTCGTTATCAAGGATGTCCAGTCTATAGACCTTCTCTGCCCAATCCTCTGGTTTGATTTCCTCAATAGCTACTGAAACTGATTTTTCTTCGCACTTTGCAATGGCAACAACATCTTTAACTATTTCTTCGGCAAGTCGAATCTTTTGCTGTTCTGATCTTCCCGGATAGAGCTTTACGATAACATGAGGCATCATTTCCTCCTTTAATTTATCGCATAACTTATTTTTTTAAGCTTATTCTATTTATGTTTCTTGTACCTGGGGTCGGACCAAGCTAACATATCGATATTCAATCAGATATGTCCCAAAAGTATATGTTTTTTGGCCTTAAATCCCCAATTTTACCGTCAGAATCATGGTTTTAAGGAACTGGCTCTCTAAACGCCATCGGCTTTGCCTCTCCATGAAATCAATGAG
This sequence comes from Deltaproteobacteria bacterium, assembly GCA_016875195.1. Lineage (GTDB taxonomy): Bacteria > Desulfobacterota > BSN033 > BSN033 > UBA1163 > RBG-16-49-23. The sequence continues at coordinate 14,546 of VGRY01000019.1, read as the reverse complement.
TTGCCTTGGTCCGACCCGCAAACCAGAACCCCCGCATCAGTCTGATTACCTCGGTCTCTCTTCGCCGTTGCTTGAATGCCGGGTCATTCTGAAGGGATTTCATAACTCCCCCTTCCCCCCCTCTCGGATTCGAGTCGCAACGACTTATACTTAAGAGGGGGAAAAGCACCCATACGAAACCCCGAAGAACCTTTTTATATTTCTTTCATATTTGGAGAAATTTTATGTATATGAATGGGTAATGTCAAGATATTTGCTTTTTTGAATTTGAAGAATGGGTGGATTGATGTATTATAATTGATGTAATGGAAAAATTTATTGAAATCATCGGAGCCAAGTCTCATAACCTGAAAAATATTTCCTGCCGGATACCCAGAGGCAAGATGACCGTGATCACCGGGGTCTCTGGCTCCGGTAAGTCAACCCTTGCCTTCGACACCCTCTTTGCCGAAGGACAGAGGCGCTACATCGAATCCCTTTCCACCTACGCACGCCAGTTTCTCGAAAAGATGGATCGACCCGATGTCGAAGCCATTTATGGAATCCCTCCTGCCATTGCCATCGAGCAGAAAAATTCCGTCAAGAATGCTCGATCCACTGTAGGAACAGCATCAGAGGTTTACGACTACCTGAGACTTCTCTTTGCCAAAATCGGTGATGTCTTCTGCCCTCAATGTCAGATCAAAGTCTCCGGAGAAACAGTCAGCAGTGTCGTAGAGCAAGTATTGACTCAATATCCCGGAGAAACGATTTCAATCCTCAGCCCGGTTCAATTTACTAAAGATGAAGAACGTGAAGAAAAAATCAGGGAATTCATCAAGAATGGATATTACAGAATCCTGGAGAAAGGCGAGGTGATCGATCTCACTACTTTCTCAAGTTCTTACTTGAAGAATCGAAAACACTTTCTTCTTCTCATCGATCGGGTAGTATCGGATGATAAAAATAGGCCGAGGCTTTCAGAGGCAATTCAGAGCGCTTTTCAGGTAGGAAATGGGAAGACGGAAGTGATCGGAGCCGACCAGAGAAAAATGGCCTTCACCAGAAGTTATTCCTGTAATCGATGTGGTAAGACCTTCTCCGAACCGGAGCCTCTCCTTTTTTCCTTTAACAATCCAATAGGCGCCTGTCCCACCTGCCAGGGTTTCGGGAGAGTCATTGGAATCGATTGGGAAAAGGTCATTCCCGATCATGGAAAATCTCTGAAAGAAAAACCCTTTGCCCCTTTCAATACACCGGCCTATGAAGATATTTACGAGTATGTCGAAAAAGCATGCAGAAGGCATCGTATTCCCGTGGAGAAGCCTTTCAGGGAACTTCAGGCCCAGCAAAAAGAGATTCTTCTCAACGGGAAAGGGGAATTTATTGGAATAAAAGGATTCTTCGACTGGATGGAGAGCAAACGGTACAAGGTTCATTATCGCGTCTTTCTCAGCAGGTTTCGTGCCTATACCCCCTGCCCCACCTGCCACAATACCCGACTCAAAGAAGAGGCCCTTTATGTCCACCTTGCTGGAAAGGACATTGCCCAGCTCTGTAATATGCCCATCTCAGAACTTCAGGAATTCTTAAGAGACATTCCTCTGAAAGATTTTCAAAAGAGAATAGGAGAGCGCCTCTTTAAAGAGATTCTCGACCGTATCGGGTTCATGGTCGATGTGGGATTAGGTTATCTTACCCTGGCCCGTCAAACCCGAACCCTCTCCAGTGGTGAATACCAGAGAATCACTTTAGCAAGGGCATTGGGTTCCGCACTGACAGAAACACTCTACGTATTGGATGAGCCGAGCATCGGTCTTCACACAAGAGATACCCATCGTCTTCTTCGCGCAGTTCATCAATTACGAAACAGAGGAAATACAGTGGTCGTCGTGGAGCACGACCCGGATATGATCCGGGCATCGGATACGATTATCGACCTCGGCCCTGGAGCCGGAAAAGATGGAGGCTCTGTCGTTTTTCAGGGGGATCTGGACTCCCTGATCAGAGAAGGAAGTTCCATTACAGGCCAATATCTAAAGAATGGCATCTCTTATCTCCCAACATCACCACGAAAAATACCAAAAGAGTGGATCACCATCCGTAATGCCAGAGAACATAACTTGAAAGGGATCGATGTGCGTATTCCCCTGGGAATGATGGTCTGTATTACCGGTGTCTCCGGCGCAGGAAAGACCACCCTGGTCCATCATATCCTTTATGCGGGAACCAGAGGAAATGGAAATCATGAATACGAAAAAGGATGTTTTGATTCGATCGAGGGTTTAGAACAGATTGATGAAGTTATCCTGGTCAATCAAGCTCCAATTGGCAAAAGCCTCCGATCGAATGCCGCCACCTATGTCAAGGTGTTTAGCGATATCCGGGATCTCTTTGCCCTCACGCGGGAGGCGAAGCGAAACGGGTTAAAGCCCCGCCATTTCTCTTTCAATACAGAAGGAGGGAGATGCGAAACCTGCCAGGGAGCAGGCCTTCAGGTCTTGGAGATGCAATTTTTAGAGGATGTGATCATCACCTGTGAAATGTGTGATGGCAAGAGATTCCGCCCTGAAGTCTTAAAGGTACTCTACCACGATAAAAATATTTCAGAAGTATTGAATATGACTGTTGAAGAAGCCATGGCCTTCTTCAAAACCCATCCGAAAGTGGTCTCGAAGTTACAGGTTTTAAAAGAGGTGGGGCTGGGATATCTCACCCTCGGACAATCAACCAATACCTTAAGCGGAGGAGAATCTCAGCGATTAAAACTGGCTCAACATATCGGTCAGGCCCAAACAGGGAGAAATCTCTTTATCTTCGATGAGCCAACCACCGGACTTCATCTGGCCGATATCGAAATTCTCCTGAAAACCTTCGAAAAACTTCTCTCGAAAGGCCATTCCCTCATTGTGATCGAACATAATCTTGACCTGATTCGATTTGCGGATTATGTGATCGATCTTGGCCCGGAAGGTGGCGAAGCCGGCGGCAGGATTGTCGCTGAAGGAAACCTCCAAACGATCATAGCCTCACCACAATCGTACACAGGACAGTTTTTGAAACAAAGGTCTCAGAATTCCTAAATCCGAAATTCAAATATCGGGCGAAGCGTCCTCTTAGGACCAATTCGAAACAAATCCGAATTACCAAATTTCTAATGCCGAAACAAAAACATTATTTTAAACATTTGATATTCTAATTTTGATATCGTTTCGAAATTCGGATTTCGTGCTTCGAATTTAGATTTCTGTGCGTTGTTTAATGCAACTGAGCATCTGTTCCAGCCGGGTCTTGTCAAATCCAATCATCACCTCGTTGCATGCGGCGATGACAGGAACGCTTCTCGCACCGGAGATTTTGACCATCTCGTCCAGGGCAGCTCTATCCTTCGTCACATCATATTCGGTAAAGGTGAAGCCCTTTTGCGAAAGAAACTCTTTCGCTATTTTGCAATAAGGTCAGGTTGGTGTTGAATACACTTTAATATCTTCTGTTGCCATCATCTCCCCCTTCTCCGGCTGACAATAGCCGGCAAATGAACTTTATTTATTTTTACACCTGTTTCATCCTGATTGTCAATGAGTGCTTTTTCTTCATCTCCGGTTGAGCTATAATATCACCCGATGCACACAAACTCATCACTTCAAAAGGTTGCTGAAGATTTTCGCTATCTTCTTAATCGAGCCTATTCCAGAAAAGCTGCCCTGGAGCTTGTAGGAAATCGATACCAACTTACATCGGATCAGCGCCACCTTCTCCATCGAGGAGTCTTCTCTGATGAGGATTCCAACTGGAGGAAGGCAAAAATAGTCCCTTTTACCCAAATCCGCAATAAAGACCTGGCTATCGATGGATATAATGTGATCATCACAATTGAATCTGCTCTCTCAGGAAGGCCTCTTATCCTTGGAGATGATGGATTCATCCGGGACATTTCCGGTCTTTCCGGTGATTTTAAAAAATCAAAAACAACAGACGAAGCTCTTCAATTGATTTTCAATACCCTCAGAAAAACAACTCCCCGTAATACCTTGTTTCTCTTTGATGCCCCCATCAGCAAAAGCGGAGCATTGGCCCACGAGGTGAGACATTGGATAAAACAAGAGGCCCTTCCAGGCGATGCCCAAGCCATCAAAGTTCCAGAGAAAATCTTGGTCGGATTCCCAGGGGTGGTTGCCACCAGCGATACGGCGATAATCGATCGATCTGAAAAGGCAGTGGACCTCGCCGCTGCTATCCTCAGACAGAACCGGAAACTAACATCTCTTATCCGCTTTTGAAAAATTTCTTGTCACTCTCTTGTGAGGTTTCTGGTCTTTCCCAGAAACCTCAAATAAATATTGACAAGCTTAATCCCTTGGCGTATAACAGCTTAGGCTTGGATACTGTATACAGAGTTTTGGAACCTATCTCATGGGGGGTCTTATGGAAAACATATTTGGAGGGGTAAAGATAAACAAACGGAAGCCCCTCCGGGAAGTGGTCTATGATTCATTAAAAAAATCTATTTTACATGGAAAATTAAAAGCCGGGCAGCGGTTGATCGAGGAAACACTGGCTAACCAGATCGGAATCAGCCGCACTCCGGTGAGGGAAGCTTTTCATAAACTGGAACGGGACGACCTGGTCTCCCGTCTTCCCAAAGGGGGGTTCGCTGTCAGGGAGTTTACAAAAGAGGACGTAGATGAGATCTTCGGGATTCGCATTGCTCTTGAAAGCTATGCAGCCTACCTCGCCGCCATTCACATTACTGAAGATAGAATTTCTACTCTCGAAAAAAAAGCAAACGAATCGGAAAATGCCCTGGAAAAAGGAGAAGACGAAAAGGCCGTTCAGCTCCATACGGAGTTTCACGACTTTCTCTACAAATCATGCAAGAGCAGAAAACTGACTGAGATGATCAATAATTTCCGTGACTATTTTTACCGGTACCGCTCCGCTCTGCTTCATGCGCCGGATGGTTTTAAGACCTCTACCTCGGACCATCATGAGATGATTGATGCCATGAAAAATAAGAATCCAAAATTAGTTGAGAGGCTTGTCCGAAGCCACCTGGAGAGAGGAAGGGATATTGTTCTCAAGGAAATTGAGGAAGGAAGGATGGTCCCTTAAACAAATTAGACAGAAAAAAAAGATTTCGTTTAACGGCTACGGTAACGATGCCCGTATCGTCTTTAAAAGGCTACGTCAGTCGTGCTTATTCTTTTAAACGTCACCGTTACCGAATAACGAATCGGATCTCTTAGCCGTAACCTTAGCCCAGGCACCTCGGTTATTTTCATGGTTCATAAATGACTTAGCGGCTTCGGGTATTTAGGAGAAGAAATGGATAAAAAAATACGGGTTTTAGTGGCGAAACCGGGTTTAGATGGGCATGATCGGGGTGCAAAAGTGGTCGCCCAGGCACTTCGAGATGGAGGAATGGAAGTGATCTATACCGGCCTCCATCAAACCATTGACCAGATTGTTCAAACGGCCCTTCAAGAAGGTGTTGACGTCATTGGCCTATCGATCATGTCAGGCGCTCATGTACCTATCTGTGAGAAGTTGATGAGTAAGATGAAAGAAAAGAAAATCGAAGACATATTAGTTGTGGTTGGAGGAGTTATTCCCAAAAGGGATATTCCGATTCTTCAAAAAATCGGCATCAAAGGGATTTTTCCCGGAGGAACGCCTTTTGACGAATCGATCCGATGGATCAAAGAAAACATCAAACCCCGATCTTGATCGGGAAAATTCGAAATTATAAGCACGGGCGAAGCGTCCAGCAGGACCAATTCGAAACAAATACGAATGTTCGAAAAAACCAATTTTCAAAAAAATAAGTTAGAATTTTGACATTTGAATTTTGAAGTTGTTTCGGATTTCGATATTCGGATTTCGAATTTAAGGAGTAAAAGATGGGTGTTGCAAAGTACATTAAAAATGAGAAAGACGAAGTCCAGGATGTGATCCTCCAGTCAGGCATCCGTATCAAGCCTGTCTATACCCAGAAGGATCTTGAGGAAGTCGGTTTCGATCCAGCTCAGGATTTAGCTTTCCCCGGTGAATACCCCTTCACAAGGGGAATTCATTCCCAGGGCTACCGGAGCCGGGAATGGACCACCCGACAATACACCGGATTCGGAACGCCACAGGAGACCAATGAACGTTTCAAATTGATGATCTCCCATGGGCAGACCGGCCTCAATGTGGCCTTCGACCTTCCCACTCAGATGGGGCTCGACTCCGATGACCCGATGGCAGAAGGCGAAGTGGGAAGAGTCGGAATGGCTATTGATTCATTGAGGGACTTTGAGATCGCTTTTAAAGACATTCCCCTCGACAGAATCGGTGTTGGCCTCACCATCAATGCAGTGGCCAGCATCATGCTTGCCATGTTTCAAGCTACCGCTGAAAAGTATGGATTTAAAAAGGACCGGGTGAGCGCCACCCCTCAAAACGATATCCTTAAAGAGATGATCGGCCGTGGCGCCTGGATCTTTCCGGTGAAACCCGCTGTACGCCTCATCGGTGACACGATCGAGTATTCAATGAAAGAGCTTCCCCGGACCAACCCAGTTAGCGTCTGCGGCTACCATATTCGCGAATCAGGATGTTCCCCGGTCCAGGAGATTGCTTACGCTTTTCAGATTGCCAACACCTATATCGAAGAGGTTCTCCGCAGGGGCCACTCCATTGACGACTTCGTCAGGGGCTTCACCTTCAATATTAACGTCTTTGGAAATCTCTGGGAGCAGGTGGCAAAATTCCGAGCCGCAAGAAAACTCTGGGCGAAAAATCTCAACGAACGTTACGGGGCAAAGGACAACCGATCCTTGCTCCTCCGCGGCATTTTCGGGGGCGGAGGCTATGGCATGGCCAAAGCGCAGCCAGAAAACAACATCATCCGTGGCGCTTACTATGCCCTCGCCGCTGCTCTGGGGGGAGCTCAGACCACAGCCCTTTGCTCCTTTGACGAGGCCTATACCATCCCTACCCCAAGAGCCGCCCTCCTCTCCCTCAGGACATTCCAGATTCTCATGGAGGAGATCGGGATGCGGGATACCGTCGACCCACTTGCTGGTTCCTATTTCATCGAGACGCTTACGAAGCAGATGGAAGAGAAAATGATCGAAGAGATGAAAAAAGTTGATGAGATGGGTGGAATGATCAAAGCCGTAGAAACCGGATATGTCCAGCGTGAAGTGGCAAGGCAGGCCTACGAATTTGAAAAGGGGGTTCAGAAAGGGGAACTCATCAAGGTCGGCGTGAATAAATACACCGAGGGAGAAGAGATGGAGGTAGAACTCCATGAGTACCGGACGGGCTCTGCAGAAGAACAGATCCAGCGAACAAAAGCCGTGAGACGGGAAAGGGATAATCGAAAAGTGACCCAATCCTTGAAAGAACTTGAACAGGCAGCAAAAGCGGAAAAGAATGTGATGCCTTATCTTTTAGAATGCTGTAAGGCATATGCCACTGTCGGAGAAATGACCAAGGTCTTTAAAGAGGTCTTTGGAGAGTTTAAAGAACCATCCATCTTTTAGATGGAATATTATAAACACGAAGCACGAAATCCGAAATTCGAAACAATCTCAAATGACCGAATTACAAATGATTAAACAAAATATATTAAAAAATATGAATTTTGAGCCTTCGAGCTTGTTTCGGATTTCGATATTCGATATTCGAATTTCAAATTTATAGAGGAGGAGAGTTATGCCATTTACACGGTTTGGTAGAACGATTCGAAAGATTGGCGTCATCGGTTCAGGAAATATCGGTCCGGATATTGCACTTCATTTCAGCCAGAACCTTTATGCCTACGGAGTGCCAGTGGTAGTCGTGGACATTGTCCAGTCTGCCCTGGATGCCGGGGCCAAAAAAGCGGAATCCAAGATGGCCAAGGCCGCGGAAAAAAAGATCTTCAAAAAAGAGGCGGCGGATGCGATCTTTAAAAACATGACCTTCACCACAGACTATGGCGCATTGAGCGATGCCGATCTGGTGATTGAAGCTGCGTTCGAGACGTTTGAGGTTAAGAATAAAATCTTTACCCGATGCGAGGAAGTTTGTCCCAAGACAGCCATCCTGGCTTCCAACACATCCCATTTAGTCCCTGACGAAATCTTCAGCAAGATGAAAGATAAGAGCCGATGTTTAGCCCTCCATTATTTCTTCCCTGCGGAGAGAAATATCGCTTTTGAAATCATTCCGGCGAAGGAGACCGATCCTGCGCTGCTCGACTATTCGATGAAATTCTACGAATTCATCGGTAAGGCACCCATCCCTGTGAAAGGCCGTTATGGTTTTGCCCTCAATCCTATCTTTGAAGGAGTCTTCCTTGCCGCTGCTTTAGCTGTTGAAAAAGGGATAGCCACTGTCAAGCAGGCAGATGCCATTACTCAGAAGGCCCTTGGAATGGGCGTCGGCCCATTCACTGCGCATAATCTTGCAGGTGGGAATCCCCTCACCCAGCATGGTCTGAATGGAATGACCTCAACCATTATGCCCTGGTACCGCTCCCCCAAGACTCTGGACGAACTGGTGAAATCCGGAAAACCCTGGGAGGCTGCAGGAAAAGGAGAGATCGTTGATTACAGCCCCGAAACATACAAAGCAGTCTCTGACAAGGTGATCGGAGCGTATTTTGGGATGGCCTGCGAAATCGTCGGAAGCGGAATTACCAATATCAGCGACATGGAACTGGGAGTGGATGTGGGATTGGTCATGACTCCTCCTTTTGGAATGATGAACAAGGTCGGCATAAAAAAATCTCTTGAATTGGTAGAAGCCTATGCAAAAGAAAATTCCGGGTTCAAGGTAGATGACATCCTGAAAAAGCAGGCCGCCTCAGGACAACCCTGGAAGATCCCTGTGGTGCTCAGAGAGGACAAGGGAGATGTGGCCATCGTGAAAATCCGCAGGCCCAAAGTGCTCAATGCCCTCAATGAAGATGTTTTTGATCAACTGAGGGATACGTTTGCAGACATCCAGAAAGATCCAAAAATCAAAGGCGCGGTTCTGACCGGCTTCGGGACAAGGGCTTTTGTCTCAGGTGCGGATATTGGAATGCTGGCTGCTCAAAAATCAGCCGAAGAAGCAGAAAAGGCATGTCTTAAAAATTATTCCATCCTTGGCCTCATGGAGAATTTGGGCAAACCTGTGGTCTGTGCCATGAATGGACTGGCTTTTGGCGGCGGCAATGAGATTGCGATGTCCTGTACAGCTCGAATCGCCCAGAAGGGGCAAAAAGTGTTTGTGGGTCAACCGGAGCCCAAACTCGGTTTCATCCCCGGAGCGGGCGGAACTCAAAGGTTTCCGAGGTTAGTGGGAGTAGAGAAGGCATGGCCTATCCTGAGACATTCAAACCCGATTTCATCCGCACAGGCAAAAGAAATCGGCTTGATTCAAGAGGAAGTGGAAGGTGATCTTATCGAGGCAGCCATCAATTGGGTGAAAGATATCCTTTCTGGGAAAGCCAAAGTCCCCTCCATCCCCAAAGGCCCTATTCCTATCCCTTCGACACTTCCGGAGGTTGATATTGGACACCTGAGCCGAAAGATCGATGAACTTCTTCAAAAGGCAATTTTAGAGGGGGCAAAGATGAGCCTTGAGGATGGACTGAAACTTGAGGCCAAAATCTTCGGCGAATGTTTCTTCACCAAGGACCGTCAAATCGGGATTGATAATTTCATGAAAAATGGGCCAAAGGTCAACGCAAATTTCGTGCATCAATAGGCCGGCCCCCGTAAGGCTCTCAACCAGTGCATCCATTTCGATGGTCAACAGAGGATGCCACTCAAAACCACTTTAGAAAAGATATCATCTCGAAGGAGGCAAGTATGATGAAAAGACATGTTAGGTTTTTGGTCTTCCTTGTATTCGCAATACCTCTATTGCTGCTCTGTAACACGACGGAGGCGCAGGTCAAGGGAGGAAAAGATTGGCCGAAGATTGTGACGATCGGAGGAGCCCCTTTGGGAGGAACGGGTTATGTCTACAGCGGAGGGTTTGCCAAAGTCCTTCATGAAAAAATGGGAATCACCGCTTCGGTGGAAGCCACAGGGGGACCCGTTCATAATACCCAGCTGGTCAATGCCAAGGAGGCGGTATTCGGCGGGGTGAGCGCGCCGGCAGTCTATGATGGTTGGCACGGAACCGGATGGGCGAAGGGCAAGAAGCATCAGGACATCCGTATCATCTCCCCGATGTTCAATACCTATTTTCAAATGTATGCACTGAAAAAATCAGGGATCAAGACGATTCAGGACCTGAATGGAAAAAGTTTGGGCGTAGGACCGATCGGCGGAACATCGGCATTGATCTGGCCTGTGATCCTCGAAACCCTATCCGTCAAACCCAACCGGGTTGTCAATGCGAGTTCTTCTGACCTCAATTCCCAATTAAAGGATGGACTTCTCGATGCCAATGCCCAGTCAGTCGGCGTTCCCTGGGCCCTTGTGACAGAAATCGAAACGACCCATGAGATCAATATCTTTAGCATGCCCGCAAAGGATATGGACAGGGTGCTTGAAAAACTTCCTTATCTGTCTCCGGGAAAGATTTCCAGAGGCACCTATAAAACGAATAAAGAGGTGGATATTGATACGCTCACTTTTTGGAGTTTCTTCATCACCCATAAGGACATCTCGGAGGATTTTATCTACGAAGTGCTCAAAAAGATATATGAACATACGGACATTATGATTGCGGCCCATAAATCCGCCGTCGAGACAAAGCCTGAGAATATTATTTACAGTCCTCTTCCCTTACACCCGGGGGCTATCAAATATTACAAAGAGAAAGGGATTCGCTTGCCCGACAAATTGCTCTCTCCCCGATAGATAGCCATTTGATCAATGAATGCCTAAAGTGAAGTCGAACTTAGAGAAAAAATTGGAGAAAATCAAAGACGTTGAGGTGTCTCCAAAGAGAGAGCTTGCGGGAGTCATCGGGAATGTCCTCTGGGGAGTCGGCCTTCTGATGTCCCTGTTCCATATCGTTGTCCTCGTCTTTAGGCCCATTGACCCCTGGTTTTTCCGAAGCCTCCATGTCGTTTTTGCAGGCATCCTGGTCTTTTCTCTCTTCCCCGCCTGGAAGAAGAGCCCGCAACATACCCTTCACCTGGTGGACTATCTTTTAATCGTAAGCCTCCTCTTGCCGGTCGTCTATATCTTCATTGAATTTGACACATGGGTTTACCGGGTGGGAGTGGTTCCAAACACCCTGGACACGTTTTTCTCCCTCCTTTTTATTCTCGGAGTTTTGGAGATGTCGAGAAGAACAACAGGGATTCCTTTAACCCTCATCGCTATTCTCTTCATTTTATACGGGCGTTTTGGCGAATATATGCCGGGCTTTTTCCAGCACAAAGGGTATAGCTGGCCGCGAATGTTGACCTACCTGTTCAGCCTGGATGGAATATTGAGCATCCCTGTATTTGCCTCGGCTCATTACATCTTTCTCTTCATTCTCTTCGGAGCTTTCTTAGAGGCCTCGGGAGCCGCCCGGTTTTTTGTTGATTTTGCTCGCTCAGTCGCAGGAGGACGAAGAGGGGGACCGGCCAAAGTTTCGATTGTTTCGAGTGCCATGATCGGGACGGCCTCCGGTTCATCGGTAGCCAATGTTGTTGTGGATGGGGTCTTCAACATCCCATTGATGAAGGCAAGCGGTTTTAAACCGACGGTCGCCGCTGCAGTCGAAGCGATGAACTCGGCCGGAGGGCAGATCGTTCCACCAGTGATGGGAGCCGCCGCCTTCCTCATGGCGGAGATATTAGGAGTTCCTTACGCAACCATAGCCACGGCTGCTGTTATTCCGGCTATTCTCTACTATAGCGCCGCCTACTGGATGATCGATTTTTATTCGGCAAAAATGGGGCTGGTGGGGATGCCCAAAAGCGAACTGCCCCTGTTACGCCGTTTGATGAAAGAAAAAGGATATCTTCTTATTCCACTCTTTGTCCTTCTTTATTGTTTGATGGTAGCCCAGATGTCCCCGTTCCGGTCGGCCATTTGGGCCATTCTGACCCTGATCCTATTCGGATGGATCAAACCAGAAACGCGCCTCAGCTTAAAAAAAATACTGAATGTTCTATCCTATGGGTCCCGCAATGCGATGGAGATTGCCGCCACCTGTGCCGCGGCGGGGATCATCGTGGGGGTCATCTCTCAAACCGGATTGGGAATGAAATTTGCTATGATCATCATCAGTTACTCTCAAGGTCAACTCTTCATCGCTTTGATCTTAACGATGTTGATTGCCATGATCCTCGGAATGGGAATGCCCACGACTGCCGCCTATGCGATTTCTGCTTCTGTTCTTCCTTCTGCCTTGATAAAATTGGGAGTCCATCCCTTGGGGGCACACTTTTTTATTTTCTACTTTGCCTGTATCGCACCCTTGACGCCACCCCTAGCCGTCGCCTCCTATGCGGCAGCCGCCATCGCCAATGCCAGGGTTTGGGATGTTTCCTGGCTGGCTGTCAAATTCGCCATCGCAGGTTTCCTTGTGCCCTACATGTTTGTTTACGGACCTGCCCTCATATTAATAGGAAGTTTCCAGGATATCCTCCTGGCGTTGATCACAGGGCTGATTGGAACCATGACTTTATCGGCTGCCGTCCAGGGATGGTTTTTAGGTGATTTGAGTTATCTCAAGAGAGGATACCTGATGTTGATGTCCCTTCTGCTCATCAAACCAGGATGGCAGTCAGATCTTTTAGGCTTAGGTCTTCTTGCCATCATCATAATCATCCAACTGAAGAAGAGAAAGGTTCCTTCAAATGAAAGGTTGAAACCATGAACGTCGGCGACTGGATAAGCAAATGGAGCTTGCTTCAGCCTCAAAAAACAGCGTTCATCTCTGAGGACCGTACCTATACCTATCAGGAGGTCAACCAGCGGACCAACCAACTTTGCCACCTTCTGCTTAACTTTGGCGTCCGTAAAGGAGACAGGGCCGCTGTTCTCCTCCACAACTGCCCTCAATATCTTGAAATTTACTTTGCCCTTTCAAAAATCGGCGCCATTCTCGTGCCTCTCAACTGGAGACTGGCAGGACCTGAGCTCGAGTTCATCATTAAAGATAGCGGCTGCAAGATGTTAATCTTCGAGCCGGAGTTTGAAGAGGTAGTCGCTTCGGTCCGACCCAGCTTAAACCTCTCCAACGGGAGTTATATCACTGTCGGAGAACCTCATCCGGACTGGTCAATCGATTACGAAACTTCAATTTCAAAACAACCGACCCCGGAACCTTTTAACAATGAACCAGTAGGAGGAGAAGATCCTCATATTATCATGTACACCTCTGGAACAACGGGGATCCCAAAAGGAGCAGTCCTCTCCCACAGAAAAACTTTCTTCAATGTCCTGAATGCAGATATCATTTACAACCTTTCATCAAAAGATATCACGATCATTTCACGGCCAATGTTCCATTCCGGCGGACTCCTCGTTGAGTCCTCCCCCTTCCTTTACAAAGGGGGAACCATCATCATCCGAAAAAAATTTCGCCCGCCGGAAATCCTTGACACAATTGAGAAGTACAAAGTGACGATTCTGGAATTGCCAGCTACGGTCTATCAGTTCATCCTTCAGGAGTGCGACCTCTCGCGATATGACCTCCGTTCCATTCGTTGTTATTTCACCGGGGGCGAAAGAATTCCGATCACTTTATTGAAGGAATACCTTTCACGGGGGATGCCTCTTTCCCAGATCTTCGGCCAGACCGAAGCCTCGACCATCACCTTTCTCTCGGCGGAAATGGCGGCTAAAAAAATAGGGTCTGTTGGATTGCCGGTATTTCATGGCGAGGTGAGAATCGTTGACAGATCAGGAGCCGATGTGAAACCGGGGGAAGTAGGCGAAATAATTATTCGGGGCCCTACCCTGATGAGCGGTTACTGGAACCAGCCGGACCTCACCGCTGAAACGATCCGAAACGGGTGGCTCTATACCGGAGACCTGGCGAAAATAGATGAAGAGGGTTACTTCTACATTGTAGACCGGGAAAAAGACATGTACATCAGCGGTGGAGAAAACATCTATCCCGCCGAGATTGAGAAAGTCTTTTTCACCCATCCTAAGATGTTTGATGCCGGAGTCATCGGGGTCCCGGATGAGAAATGGGGTGAGGTCGGAAAAGTTTATCTTGTTCTCAAGCCGGGAGAGAGCATGACCGAAGAAGAGGCGCTTCGGTTTCTCCGCGGCAAGGTGGGAAAATATAAGATCCCAAAATATGTGGAATTTTTACCAGAGCTTCCAAAGACCGCAAGCGGAAAGATTCAGAAATTTCTTTTGAAAGAATGGCATCAACAGAAATTACGAAGCACGAAATTCGAAATTCGAAACAATCTCAAATGACCAAATTTAAAATGTTCTAAAAATAAGTTTAAGAAATTTGAAAATTTGTAACACTTTAGCGGTTTGAAAAAGCTTTATAAAATCCCTCCCAACCTGGTTTATTCTTGTCAAGTACTTTTTCGGGAGGTATTTATTACAAGTTCTTAGGTATTGCACCTTGCCTAATCCTGGTAATTTGAGGGTCTCAACTGAGCCCTGACCTTGCTAATCGAGGCTAAG
>VGRY01000018.1 GCA_016875195.1 Deltaproteobacteria bacterium | reverse complement strand
TCGGTCCCGCAGGGGTCGGTAAATCTCACATCGCTACGGCGATTTGCCATGATGCGATTCTCAAAGGCTATCAGACCGTCTTTGTCTCCCTCTTTGATCTGACCGCCAAACTCTCCAAAGCCAAAAACCTCTATACCCTCATCGATTTCTATGCCAAAGTCCCTATCCTTTGCCTCGATGAACTGGGCTACGCCTTCCCCTCCAAGGAACAAGCCGATGCCCTCTTCCAGATCATTTCTAAACGAACCGAAGTGGCCACCACACTCGTGACCACCAATCTTGTCCCCTCGGATTGGGGAAAGATCTTTGATGCCGTGACTGCCACGGCCATCCTCGACCGCCTCAGCATGAATGGAAGGTTTATTACCTTTGAAGGGAGATCGTATCGCAGGAAAAAGTAAAAGAGCTCGCTAAAAATAAGGAAAACCCTGTCAAAACAAAATGCTTAGGAGCAATCCGCCTATTACCAAGATCGCTCCCGATGGAGTCCTACATTCTCATCTCATTTTACAGGGAACCACCCCTGTCACTTTTGGCTCTCTCTCCATTGTCGCCCACAACAATGGCTGAGCCGGCGTCGAACTGATTAACAAAGAACTCAAATGGGACTATCCCTTAGGAAAAATTCCCACGAAACATTTTGCAGCCAACGAGGCCTATTTCCATACCCTCTTATTCTCTTACAATCTCATCAACTGTGATAAGGAGTTGGCTTTTGCTGTGGGTATAAGGTAGGTATGAAAGGATTTTACTCAGTCGTTGACAGATAGAATAACAGAGATAGGCAATGATGACAATCAGGCAAACAATCCTTTTATATTCCAGCATATAATTCACCTTAATTGTCCAACCTTATAAGTTCAGTTTACCGAATTTTACCGCATTGACCAAAAATGAACTTGAATGACTTTTTGTCAATTAACAATTCTTTTTTGATTTCAATAAATTATGATTTTTTACGAAATGATAAAGACATGTTTGACATTTTTGTTCTCTGATTCTTCTTCTTGTTATTATACTCTGATTTAAATTCTTCATTTAATTCAATGTGTTAGTAAATTAAAGAACGTTAGCTTGTTTGGTATGGTATTTGCTTTTGATATTATCAAACGTTGTTGAGTAGGAGAGGAGATGAGAATGAATTCGATGGTTATTGAGCTGGCATCTGTAAACTTCATTACTATTTGTTTGATCGTTTTTTGTGCATTTGGCCTTCTGCGAGTGGCAAAAACATATCTTGAAAGTTAATGGGGACAAGGTGAAATATGGATGCAAGTCAGATCACAGGCGTTTATCATATTGAAGAAAGAGTGAGGAAAGTTGAGATCAATCCTAAAAGAGTGGCCGAGTGGGTATTGATCTTTACGAACGTGTTCTTCGTCTCCTACTTTTTTGGAAGGTTGTTCCGGATTTTTTAGAACCTCCTTTTTGTACTAAAGGCTTCAATCCCCAGCCTCCTTTAACCTCTAACCTTGAAGGGCGATCATCTTCGAAATGAAGGTGGTCGCCCTTCTCTTTTTACCAGGTTGAATTTTGAACAATTTTGTTCTATTTGATTAACATGAATCTGAAATTATACCTTGCAGCCTGGTGGAAACTTTCGAGAGTTCCTTTTCTTTCGGTAGGGATACTCCCTCTGATTCTTGGATTTGTTCTCGCGTGGCGATGGGGTTATCAGGGTTCTCTGGACCTCTATCTGCTTGCTTCCTTTACTGTCATTCTCATCATGTGGATGACCTACTACCTGGGTGAGTGGAATGATTTAGAGGGTGACCGCATCAATCAGGAGTTCAACCGATTTTCAGGAGGATCAAGGGTGCTGGTCGACGGTGTTCTTCCAGCCCGGGTTTCGCTTCTTCTCGGTTATGGATGCCTTATGGGAGGGATTCTGAGCGGTCTTTATATCTATTTCCAATACCAGACCGGTCCCTACACCCTCATCCTCGGAGGAGTGGGCATCTTTTCCGGTTTTTTCTATTCTGGAAGGCCTTTCCGATGGGCTTACCGGGGAATAGGAGAAATCCTCATTGGGTTCTGTTATGGCTGGCTACCGATTGCCACAGGATTTTATCTTTTCACCGGTTTTTTCAGTCATCAGATTTTTTTGCTTTCCATCCCAGTAGGATTGTCCATCTTCAATGTGATCTTAATCAATGAATTTTCAGACCAAGAGGCGGACCATGCCATTGGTAAACGAACCCTGGTGGTTCGATTCGGAAAGGAGAGGATGACTGACCTCTATATGGGTCTATCCATTTTGACCGGCCTCTTCTTCATTAAGATTCTGATAATGTTCGGAAAATATCCCTGGCTATTTGTCCTTTCAGCCATCCCCACTGTTCTTATCCTCTGGAATCTCTGGATGGCCTGGCAAGAGGCCTATCGTGAGACAAAGAGACTAGAGCTTCTCTGCAGAAACACACTTTTAGTCAATCTCTCCATCACTATGATTTTAACGATTCAACAGAGCATCGTATAATTTAACCATAGGAGACCACATTGGAAGAAATTCAAACGATGATTGAAAAAGTAAAATTTGATATTCGCGAGGGAAGGCGGGAAGGGGAGATCCTTCAGACACTTCGTCCGATTTTAGACAAAGAACCTGAGGCTGCAGTCCGGATGATTGAGGAACTGTCAGCCCTCCCATCTCTTGAAATGGCCCGTCTCCTCCAACAATTGCTTGAGGTTCCATGCGATAAAAAAATCCGGAAAGCCATCAAACGATCACTTTATCGATTAAAAAGCAAAGGGATCATCGTAGAAGAGGTCTCGGCGGGAAAGGAAGGTCCTGTTTTCAGGCCGTTGCAAACAGAACCACCCCGGGGATTCGGAGGCCCTTTTGATTTTCTCGGACGGAGATTTCTGGTGCTCGTCATTCCCCATGCCGGAAAGGGATTGACCGTGATGCAGGGGATCGTCGGCGATACTGAGGGATTGGTCGATTTTTCAGGTGGGGAGATGACCCGTAAAAGGTTCAAGCCATTTTTTGAGGAGATTCAGAAAGGGGGCCCCTTTTCACTGATAGCAATGGAACCTTCTTATGTAGGGTATCTCTTCGCTCAGGCCAACCAACTCGCCCTGGATCAAGGAAAGAGTCCTTTACAAGAATATATCCAGTTGAGAAAAGAGGTCGAAAGCATAAAGAAGGAGTATGAGCAGTCTCCGGTCTATTCCATGATGGAGACAGACGAGATCGAGGGGGACGAACGGGTTTTGAATAGAGGGGGTGATCTCCTGAAAACCGACTTATTCGGCTCCTGGAAGATTAGAGAGGAAGAGATCCGGCCTTATGCCAATGAGGTATGGGAAGCGGAGGAGTCGAAGCTGGTTCTGAATCAGCCCCAGAAAGAGGCCAGGTTTCAGGAGATCTATCAGAGGGCGCTTTCTGACCTCTTTCCGGAGGAGAAGAGGTCTCTTTACCGGAGAAGAATGGAAGATATGGCCTATTATCTTTTTAAATCCGGAAGAGAGGAAGAGGCCAAAGTTTCGTTAGCGGTTGCGATTGATCTTAAAAAGGCTCCGAATGTAATTCAACCCAACCCTTTCCTTTTTCAGCTTGTAGTGAAATCGATCTTCGCCCTTCTGTCAGAAGCCTATGAGAAGAAGAAAGAGGAGTTTTCTTTGATTAAGAAACCATAATTCCATTGCGGATTGCAAATTGCGGAATGCGGAATTCGAATTCATAACTCCGAACTAATACAAACGAAGTAAATATTGTTACAGTCATTGCGAGCCTGGAGGGCGTGGCAATCTCGATTTTTATTGGGATTGCTTCGTCGCTCTGCTCCTCGCAATGACACACGACATATTTCGTTTGTAATAATACCTATGAAAAAGTGGCTCGCCATTGCAGGGGTTGTTATCCTTGTCTTTGCGGGAGGCTATCTTGCGCTCTCCTTCTATGCCGTGAAATTCCTTCAGGCTCAGATTCAGAAGATGATTGGACCTGGATTCACCATTGAACAGGTCCAGGTCAAGGCAACCCACCTCTCCATCCATGGAATTCGATTTGAGGATCCGCGCACTAAAAAAACCTTCCTCGGAGTTGAGGAGATGAAGATTTACCCTGACCTCCGTTCCTTTTTAAAAAAGAGATTGCATATTCGGGAGTGGGCCATTTTAAGCCCTTCTTTCTTTTTCTATCGAACGCGGGATGGGATCACCATCGGTCCATGGGTATCGATTCCAAAAGAAGAGAAGAGCGGAGAGGCTTCCCACAGGGAAGTCAAAAAGGAAAAGGAGACCATTCCTATAAGGATTGACCGGTTCCGGATTGAGAAAGGCTCAATCGATTTTGATGATATGAAGGCGGGCGAGACTCCCGGGCAGATCCGTTTAAGAGACATAGACCTGAAATTAGAGAATATCCGGTATCCTTCTGTCTCCTCCCAATCTCCCATTGAGTTGAAGGGGAAGATAAAGGGGGTTGCTAAATCAGGGGAGATTTTTGCCAAGGGTTGGGTTGACTTAGCGAGTTTGGATATGGAGGTCTTATTAAAAATGGGAGAGGTTGAGTTAAAGACTTTCGAACCTTACTACCGGAAAAGGGTATCAGCGGAGATTGAGTCCGGGCACATGAATATGGATGCAACGGTTACAATCAAGAGCCAAAGGATAAACGCCCCCGGCCACATGGAACTCGCTGACCTTCAAATCAAGGAAGAAGGAACGGTATTCTATCTTCCTGCAAAGACACTTGCTTCTCTCTTAAAGGATAAAGGAAACAGGGTCAAAGTGAAATTCCATGTAAAGGGGAATATGGATGATCCCCGGTTTGACCTTCAAGATGCTTTCTTGACGCAAATGGCATTCTCCTTTGCAGAAGTCCTTGGACTTCCGATCAAATCAGTGGGGGCTGGAGAATCAGAAGGAGGGGCAGGGTTGTTTGAGGGATTGTTCAAGAAGAGAGAGAAGAAGCGGTAATTGCCAGGTTTTAATTTCAGGTTTGTAAATCAAACGTCAACAATCATAAATCGAAGATCACATATCGCTTTTCAATGATTTCCATCCGCTGGGCCCTTTCCGTCTTATTTGCTCCCTTTTTAGGAAGGAGGCGGACGCCCCTGATCCGTCCGGACAGAATCGAGTGGAATCCCTCCCTATCGCCCCAGACCATTCAGGTTCAAGGCCACACCATTTTTTATGTAGTGAAAGGAGAGGGGGAACCACTGTTGCTGATTCATGGCTTTGGCGCCGGCATGTGGATATGGGAAAAACAGATCGAGGTTCTCTCCCGATCCTTTCGGGTCTATGCCATCGATCTGATCGGCCATGGTTTTTCGGACAGACCCAAAATCGATTATGATGCCGAGACCTATATCCATTTTATGAAAGCATTCATGGATGGGGTTGGCATCGAGAAGGCCACCCTGATTGGAAATTCGATGGGAGGTGGGATCGCCTGGGCAACGGCGATCTCATTTCCCGAGCGGGTCAGTCGTTTGATCCTGATCGATTGCATGCCGCCGGATATCCTGCATCAGGCCAGCAATGATTCGTTTAAGACACTGTTTGCTCTAAAACGTATTCCTCTTCTTCCCTATCTTATTATCGGAAGTCGAAGCGAGAGGTCGATCAAGTGGATTCTCCAGGAATGTATTTCTGGCATCCAGCAGATCACGCCTGAGATCGTGAGCCGTCAATATCAACTTTCCAGCATCAAAGGAAGCACCTGGGTTCTCTATTCAACGCTTTATCATGCGCAAGAAGCCATGAGGTTCAAGGATTCCGTTGGCCTCATCCGCCAACCTACGCTTCTCATCTGGGGAGAGGATGACCTCATCTTTCCCCCTTCCGTCGGGGAAAAACTGCATCAGGCGATCAGGGGTTCCGTCATTCATGTGGTAAAGGAAAGTGGCCACATCCCCATGTGGGAAACGCCCAAAGAGGTGAATGAGGCCATCCTATCTTTCCTCGAAAAATGAACCAAAATGAGGTACAACTAACTTTAAAAAGTGGAGGTGGTATGGAACGAAGAGATTTCTTAAAGAAGGTTTTATGGGCGTCCGGAGCGCTTGGAGTAGGATTGACAGCTCCTTCTTCCCCAAAAGCAGACCAGAGGAAGGGAGTTACACTGGAAAATGAGTACCGAATAGATGCCTATTGCCACTTTTCTGTTATGGGCGTCATTGAATTTCTGGAAAAGGCCAGCAATACCTATCCGCATCTGTTTAGAAGTCTTTTCGCCAATACCCCGACTCTGATTAACGTGGATAAACGACTTGCCCTCATGGACGGTTGTGGCATCGATCTCAGTATCCTGGTCCCGCTTCCCTGGCTGGAAACGATGCCCTCTGTCCACTCAAATCCGAAGCAATGTGCAGAGGCAGCCCGGCTCTTTAATGATGAGTTAGCAGCGATTGTGCATAAACGGCCGGATCGATTTTCAGGAGTCGCTCTTCTACCGACGACCAACCCCGAAATCATGATTACAGAGTTTGAACGGGCTGTCCACACATTAAAACTTGTGGGAGGATTTTTTGTGGTTGGGCCTACGGTGAAACCGCCTGACCATCCTGACTATGAGCATCTCTACAGGAAGGCGGCTGAGCTGGACGTTCCACTCTGGATTCATCCTTCTCGCCCTCCGGAGTACCCTGACTATGCAGGGGAAAAGATCTCGCAATATCAGGTCTGGCAAACTCTATCCTGGTTACTCGATAGCTCTACGGCAATGGTCAGGCTCGTCTTTAGCGGTGTTTACGAGCGTTATCCCAATTTGAAGCTAATTATTCATCATCACGGAGCGCTTGTTCCCTTGTTTGCGAAGCGGATGCAATATGGCTGGGAGTACTTCGAACAAAACACAGGGAAGAAGCAGCCCACTTCTATTTCTCATCCCTATATCAATCATTTCAAAAAGTTTTACTGTGACACGGCAACGCAAGGTTACGAGCCACTGATTCTTAAGATGGCTTACAACTTTTTCGGTCCGGACCGCATCCTGTTTGGCTCGGATGGTCCGATGGATTCAACCGGGGGAAAGGCTTTTACGATGGATGCGAAAATGAGTGTTGATGATATGGGGTTGAGTCAGCAAGACCGCCAGAAAATATTCAGCCGGAACATCCTGCGATTATTGAAACGATCCTCTTAAAAGAGCTATACTGTCAGCGAAAATAATTCTTTTCGCCTTGACAAAGAAAGGCCAAACGATAAAATAGCAGTACATCCTTGAAGGGAGATCGATTTGGGAAATAAGAAGAGACGTGTCGTTATCACTGGGATCGGGCCTATCACACCCATCGGGATTGGAAAAGAAGCCTACTGGGAAAGCCTGATCCATGGAAAAACCTCTTTCAAACGGATTGAGTTTCCAAATCGTGACATGAGCCAATACCGTTGCCAGATCGGAGCGCCCATCGAAGGATTCGACCTGAGTCAATATGTCGAGAAGTCGAAACATTCGAAATATTTTGGCAGAACCTCACAGTTTGCGGTTGCGGCCACAAAACTTGCCCTTGAAGATGCAGGTATTCCAATTGAAAAGAGGGAAGCAGGGATGGACAATCCCCAAGA
The DNA here is from genome assembly GCA_016875195.1 of Deltaproteobacteria bacterium. GTDB lineage: Bacteria > Desulfobacterota > BSN033 > BSN033 > UBA1163 > RBG-16-49-23. The sequence goes on along the minus strand of VGRY01000018.1, from coordinate 53,510 downwards.
GCTGAAAAGTGAATATCAACTCAAAGGGATTGATCCATTTAGAATAGGAGTGATTCTTGGAGTGAGCGTTGAGTCGATGGAGATCCTGGAGCATTATCACGAGCGTTTTCTATCGAGGGGAACCAGGGGCATCTCTCCTTTTGCACTGCCTAATATTTACCTGAGTGCCATCACCTCCCATATCGCCCAATATTTTTCGATCCGCGGAACTGCGTTTGCTCTCTCAACGGCCTGTGCTTCAGCGACACATGCCATGGGCAATGGTTTCCTTCAGATCCAGGGGGGGATGGAGGATGTCGTGGTGACTGGCGGGTCGGATGCTTGTCTCACTCCCTATGTCTTTAGCGGGTTTGATGTCCTCAGGGCGATGTCGACCAGGAATGATGAACCTCAGCGAGCCTGCCGGCCGTTTGATCGCGAGCGCGATGGTTTTGTCATGGCCGAAGGAGCAGGGGTGCTCGTCTTCGAAGAGTTGGAACATGCCCAGAGAAGAGGGGCCTATATCTATGGAGAGGTGATCGGATTCGGGATGACAGCAGATGCCTTTCACCTTACCGAACCCGATCCTGATGGGACAGCTTTAGGCAAGGCAGTACGCGAGAGTCTTCTCATGGGAGATATCTCTCCGGAAGAGGTCGATTATATCAACCCCCACGGGACCTCCACTCCGCTCAACGACAAGGTGGAGACGAGGATGATCAAAGAGGTCTTTGGGAAGAAGGCCTACGAGATTCCCATCAGTTCCACCAAATCAATCACAGGCCACCTGCTGGGAGCGGCTGGAGGAGTTGAGGCGATTGCCACTCTTTTAACAATTGAAAGGGGGATCATTCATCCCACCCTCAACTACGAATTTCCAGACCCGGAATGCGACCTGGACTATGTTCCCAACGAAGCCCGGAAGAAAGAAGTGAGAATAGGACTCTCCATCTCCGCCGGCTTCGGAGGGGTCAACAGCACCATCTTGATCAAGAAATTTGAGGATTCTCATTCTTCATAATCCAAATCTTCCTCCATTTTAGATTGACACTTCTGATAGAAAGTATATAATATTGCATAGAAAATAAAGGTCTAACGGTAAGGGTAACGAGGCCCGTATCGTTAATAAAAGGTTACGGTTGTAGTCTATTAATTCTTTACACCTAACCGTAACCATTTAACGATTTACGAAACGGGCATCGTAACCGTAACCGAAATCTAAGAACCTGATCAATTTTCATGGTTCGATAGCGACGGTCCGTCATAAAGGATTGCTGAGAGTTTTTAAAAGGCGGTAAAGAGATGGGTCCCTATCAGGTAGACCAAGAATTGATTGAATCGATCCTCGTTCAATTAAAGGAGAAGGGGTGCGACCTCTCCTATGACGAAGTGACCATGGTCGTCAACCTGGTCAAGGATAAAGCTATCTTTCATTATATCGATCAGGTCATTCATCAGGCCGACACGATTCTCGATATTAACCCTTCCTTCACGGAAAAGGAGATTCTCGAGGCCCTGGCCATGAATGTGGTAGAGTTTCTCCGGGCGGAAGCCGCGAGTATTCGAATCTATAACCCGAGAAAAGAAGAGATGGTCTCTTTTGGATCTTATCCCAGGGAAAGCGAAAACCGTGAACAAGCTATTCCTTTTGAAGATACGATCGCCGGCGATGTGGTGAAGAACCGCAGGAGTTTCATTATCCCGAGTATCCTAAAAGAGGAAAGGTATAAGGATAAAATGAAAGTTGAAAAGCAGGGCATCCACTCGATGCTGGCTCTTCCGATCTCCATCCCACGATTTTCTCTGAAAGATGTGGATACAGAAGGTTGCCTTCAAATCTATTTTAGAGAAGAAGGGAAAGAGTTTACTCCACTGGAGGTCAGAATTGCAGAGATGCTGGCTAAAAGGGTGAGTTATGTCGTTGCCCGCAAACGGATCATGGATCTTCAGAAATTGAGCACGACGAAAGACAGGATCGTGGAGCAGATCTTTCTGAAGCTTGGAAAACGGGGAGGGGTGAAGATGAAGGAGGTTTTCAATCTTGTCATCCCGGAGTTAGCCGATATCATGAGGATCCAGCGATGTTCTCTCTTCTCCGTCATGGAGGACCGTCAGCAAGCCGTCTTGGAAGCGGGGTTCCCCGAGGTTCACCATGGAATCGGCAAGATTTTTGAGGTGTCCGAATCACCCTATATTCACACCATCGTGGACCAAACGGGTCCATTCGGCGATTTTGAAAACGAGAAGATTTACCCGACTTACGTTCACATCCTCAATCCGCAGAGAAGCCGTCTTCTCCCTCCAGACCTGAAGCGGTTTCTCGAAATTCAGCAGATTCATTCCGTCCTCTATATTCCGCTGGTAGTCAACGGAAAGGTCCAATATTTTCTCACGTTCGATGCCCAGGCCCAGCATCCAGGGTTTACGGATGAGGAGATCGAGATTTTTGCCCTCTTCGGCAAGGAGTTGATGAAAGGGCTGAGGCTGGAGAAGATGGATGACATTCTCCACGATTTTAAAAATCCGGCCATTGCAGCAGCCGGATTTGCCAAACGAGTTCAAAAGATACTGGCCGACGGCGAGTATCCCACTAAAAAAGAGAAGATCAATCAAGCCCTCGAGATCATCCTGAAAGAGACATCTCGTATCCAGGAGTTGGCCCTGACCCTCCATGGAGAGGGTAGAGAAGAAATGGTGAACCTTTCAGATAAATTGAAGATGCGTGCCATGATCAACGAAGAGAGCTTGATGGAGCTGAAACGGGATAATGTCCGGTTGTACGAAGGAGCATTAGAGCCTTCGTTGTGGATTCGATGTTACCCTCTTCATATCGAAAGAGTTCTGGACAATCTTCTCAACAATGCCTCCAATGCTATCCCTGCAGAGGGAGGAAGCCTTTCCGTCCGGTCATATCGAGATGGGGAATGGGCTGTGGCAGAAATTTCGAATACCGGTCAGATCTCAGAGGAAGATAAGGAACGTTACCTCCAGGGTGAAGGGAAGGGCAGGGGGCTCCATATCACCACCCGCCTGGTCAAACGCATGGGAGGAAAAATGGAGATGGAATCCGGGAAGGGCCAAACCACTTTTCGGGTTATGTTCCCCGGGGTTGAATAAAAAAGACAAAGGGCATAGTTGATAAATACCAAATCCCAAGTCCCAAATAATATCTAAATTCCAATTTACAAATGACCGAAACATTTAAATGCTCGGAATGTGATCGTTCCTATCCCATTGACCCCACCCGATGGCAATGCGACTGCGGTTCGCCCCTTGACCTTGAATTCAGCCCCAAATTTCCCATCCAGACCATCCTGAAAAGAAAACCGGACCTTTGGCGTTACAGAGAAGCTATACCGATTAAAAAAGATAAATCGATTGTCTCCCTGGGAGAGGGATTTACTCCACTTGAAGAGATGGATCTGGGTGGTCACAGCGTATGGATGAAGATCGATTACCTCTTGCCAACGGGTTCCTACAAAGACCGGGGAGCAACGGTGCTCATCAGCAAGGCCAGGGAGCTTGGCGTTAGGAAGGTGGTTGAAGACTCCTCAGGCAATGCCGGTGCAGCGATTGCAGCCTACTGTGCCAGAGCAGGGATCGGGTGTGATATCTATGTGCCTGAAGTGACTTCTTCCGGGAAGTTGGTTCAGATTCAAACATATAGGGCGAATTTAAGGAAGATTGAGGGCTCGAGGGAGAAGACAGCCCATGTAACGATGGAGGCGGCTAAAAAAGCCTTTTATGCCAGTCATTGCTGGAATCCCTTCTTTCTCCACGGAACGAAGACCTTTGCGTTTGAAATATGGGAACAAATGGAATGGAAACCGCCGGATACACTCATCCTTCCTGTTGGGCATGGGACGCTTCTATTGGGAGCTTACATCGGGTTCAGGGAGATGAAAGAGGCAGGAAGGGTTAAAAAAATTCCTAAGTTGGTCGGAATTCAGTCAGCAGCCTGCGCCCCGCTATTTTTGGGTTTTGTAAGGGGGTTGTATGAACCCCAGAGCATCAGGAAGAGTGAGACCCTGGCAGAGGGGATTGCTATTGCGGAACCCGTTCGAGGAAAGCAAATCCTGAAGGCGATTCGGGAAACCGGGGGAGAGATTCTGACCGTGACAGAGAAAGAGATTGGGCCAGCCTTAAGGGAGATGGGTCGAAGAGGTTATTTTATTGAGCCCACTTCGGCAGCCACTATAGCTGGACTTATGAAGTACTTAAAAGGGAAGAAGGGGAAAGAGGTGATCGTATCGAGCCTGACGGGAACGGGGTTAAAGGCTGTAGAGAAAGCCCAAATCCCGATTTAGAAATAGAAACCCTTTTCCTATTCCGTCATTGCGAGCACCTGAAAGGTGCGTGGCAATCTCATCGGAAAAGCCGAGATTGCTTCACTTCGTTCGCAATGACAATTCCCTAAATCGGGATTTAGGGAAGGTAGGCCACTTGACAGGCAGCCTATAGCTGGTTAAATTAACTGGACAAAAATCCTTTTAAAAAAAGCTTTAAGAAATAGATGGAGGAGGTAGGATGATGAGCCGGATGAGAATGAAGCAAGGTTTGTTTTTACTAATTGCGATGATGTGCATTACTCTTCTCTCTTCTGCTTTGGTTTTTGCTGCGGAGGAAAAGGAGAAGAAGGACACGAGGCCGGAGCGTGGGATTGCCGTCTATTCGGAATTTTCTACGGTATCGGTTGCAAAAGGAGAGACCGTTCGGATGGATCTGACGCTCGAAAATAAAGGCCGGGCAGATGAAACGATCGATGTGACAATCTCGACCGTTCCAAAGGGATGGAAGGCAACCATGAAAGGCGGGAGTTTTCTCGTGGCCGGTATGTACGTGACCAATGGCAAATCGAGGAATCTTTCCCTCAACCTGGAACCTGAGAAATCCCTGGGGCCGGGAACCTATACCTTCCAGTTTGACGCCCAGACGGCCGACGCGAAATTTAAATCCACCCATAAGTTAACGGTCAATGTGCAGGAGAGAACCCCCGGGTCGGATGACATCCAGATCACCACTTCCTATCCTGTCCTTAGAGGCCAGACCGATGCGAAGTTCGAGTTTTCTCTCGAAGTGATGAATAAGAGCGAAAGCGATCGAACCTTTAATCTTGCTGCTGTCGGCCCTGAGAAATGGGAGATCAACTTCAAACCCGCCTATGAGGCCAAGCAGATTTCGAGCCTGCGGATGAAGGCTGGGCAGAGCCAGACCGTTGCTGTTGAAGTGTCCCCTGCCCGCGAGGCAAAGTCAGGAGATTATCCTGTGATGGTTAGGATCAGTTCCGGAGAGCAGAAGGCAGAGGCGAAATTAATGGTGGTGCTCACCGGCATATTTAAACTGGATGCGGGGACACCGACCGGAATCCTGTCTCTGGAGACGATGGTGGGAAAACCGGCCATTGTCTCTCTCTTCGTCAAGAACACTGGCTCCGCTGTCAATCGCAATGTCAGTTTCTCCTCCTTTAAACCTGAAAACTGGGAGGTAAAGTTCAATCCTGAAAAGATCGAAGCCCTGGAGCCCAATGCATTGAAACAGGTGGAAGTGACCATCACGCCAGCCAAGGAAGCGCTGGTCGGCGATTACTCGGTTGGGTTGATGGTGGATGGCGAGAAGGGGAGCAGCAAGACCGTTGAAATTAGAACAACGGTAAGGGCTTCAACAGCCTGGGGATGGATTGGCATTGGAATTATCCTCTTTGTCATCGCCGGTCTGTGCGGTCTCTTCATTTGGCTGGGGAGGCGTTAAGGTGAAAGAAGAGATGATTGTCGAAACAGAGGATTTGACGAAAAAATACGGGGCTCAAACCGCAGTGAATCAACTCAACCTTGGGATTAAGGAGGGGGAGATTTTCGGATTCTTAGGGCCGAATGGAGCGGGCAAGACAACAACGATCCTCATGTTTCTCGGCCTCACTGAGCCCACCTCCGGAAAAGCAAAGGTTATCGGGTTTGACCCGGCCCGCGACCCGTTTAAGGTGAAGGAGAGGGTGGGCTACCTGCCTGAGAATGTCGGTTTCTACGATGATATGGATGCAAGACAGAATCTCCGATTTATCTCCCAACTGAACCGGATCCCTCATGAGGTTTCGGAAAAGAGGATCGATTACTGGCTGGAGATGGTTGGCCTTGCAGAGGAGTCAACAAAAAAGGTGGGGACCTTTTCGAAAGGAATGAGGCAGAGGCTCGGGATAGCGGAGGTTTTAATCAAAGAACCGAAATTAATCTTCCTTGACGAACCCACCATCGGCCTCGATCCTGACGGAACGAACCGAATGCTCGATCTCATCCATTCCCTGAGCCGGGAGAAGAAGATCACCATCTTTCTTTCCTCTCATCTGCTCGACCAGGTCCAGAGGATCTGTGACCGCGTGGGAATCATGATCCACGGGAATCTGGTGGCCATGGGTCCCATTGAGGAACTGGCAAAGAAGAAACTTGGATTGAACCAGCAGGATTATACGCTTGAAGAGATCTACATGAAGTACTTTAAGGAGGCCTAAGGTGCACGGGATCTTAACGATATTCAGAAAAGAGATGGGGGATCATTTCAACAGCCTTCGGTTCCTCCTCATTTCAGCGCTCATCGTAATGGTGGGAGTGATCATTACTTCCATGATCGGGATGGCGATCCAGGAGGAATTGAAGGGGATGGCCAAGCCCACGCTCCTCTTTTTGCTCCTTTTCACCTCGACGGGAAAACTGTTTTCCTTCGTTCAGTTTATCGGTTTTTTCGGCCCGCTGCTGGGCATCTTTTTAGGGTTTGATTCGATCAACCGGGAGCGGGTTTCAAGAACCCTGTCGAAATTGGTATCCCAGCCGATCTTTCGGGACTCGATCATCAATGCCAAATTTCTCTCCGGTGCAGCCATCATTGCGATCATCCTAGTGGCTACGGTTCTCCTCATCTCGGGCCTCGGCATCCGGTTGATCGGAGTGGTGCCAGGGGTGGAAGAGGTGTCGCGTCTGTTTATCTACGTCATCATCAGCCTTCTTTACATCTCCTTCTGGTTGGGGATATCGATCCTTTTCTCGGTGGTTTTCCGGAGCACAGCCACCTCAGCCCTGGCGTCCCTTGCTGTCTGGATCTTCTTCTCTTTCTTCGTGAGCCTGGGGGCAAGTGTCCTGTCCGATGTGGTGGCTCCAGTCAGCCAGAAGGCCTCCGGAGTTGATGCAGAGATGCTAATCCGGCATGAACGGGTCCAGAGAGTGATCTCTTCCTTTTCTCCGATGACCCTATACAGCGATGCCACCACCACGATCCTCGATCCGATGAGAAAGACCACAAGATCCTTGATTCTGATGGGTCCCCTGGAGAGGTTTTCCATGAGCCGGTTCCAGAGTCCCCTTCCCCTTCTGGAAAGCATCTTCATCGTCATTCCGCATCTCATTTCAATTGTGGCGATCACGCTTCTCTGCTTCGGAATCTGCTATCTCGTCTTTATGAGGCAGGAGATACGTACCGTATAACTGATCATTGCAAAATGATCAATTAGCAATGATCAATTAGCAAGGGGAAATCCAGATAAAGAATAATGATCGATGTGCAATTTCCTTCACTGCTAATTTTTCATTGCCAATTTTACAATTTACATTGTGCTTTTAGATAACTCCCCAACACCTCAACCTTCCCCCTTCGTCCAAAAGCGCGAAATTCTCGGCTGGGGCATGTATGATTTTGCCAACTCGGCCTTTGCCACGACGATTCTCGCCGTCATCTTCAATCATTACTTTGCGACCGTGGTTGCCGGAGGAGAGAAAGGGGTTGAACTCCTCGGGTTTCGTCTTCACGGCGCTTCCTTCTTTACGTTTTCTGTGTCAATCAGCATGGTGATCTCCGCCATCCTCGCCCCGTTTTTAGGAGCCGTGGCAGATGCCTCAGCTTCAAAGAAGCGGTTTCTCATGGTCTTCTGCTATGTCGCTGTCATCTCCACCGGGCTTCTCTATTTTGTCCATGAAGGAAATTACTGGCGGGGGGCGATCTTCTTCATCATCGCCAATATCGGTTTTGCAGGAGGAAATGTCTATTACAACGCTTTCCTCCCAGAGATCTCTGACGATGAACATATCGGGCGCATCTCAGGGTTCGGATGGGCGTTGGGATATATCGGTGGAGGAGCGCTCTTGGCCGTCAACCTCGTAATGTTGAAATATCCCGGGCTTCTTGGGTTTCAAGAGGGGGCCTTTACCGTTCAAGATTGTTTTCTCTCGGTGTCTCTCTGGTGGTTTGTCTTCTCTCTTCCGACCTTCCTCTTTTTAAAAGAGAGAGCGCAGAAAATTCCCCTCGCTCACGGGAAAAATTATTTTCAGGAAGGTTACCTTCGGCTCCGCCATACCTTCAAGCGCATCAGAACCTTCAGGGAGTTGACCAAGTTTCTGGTGGCCTATTTGATTTACAACGAAGGGATCGAGACCGTCATTGTCATGGCGTCCATCTTTGGGGCGCAGGTGATCGGGATGGAAACCGGCGAGATCATCCTCTTCTTCCTGATGGTTCAGGGGATCGCCTTCGTTGGATCTCTGATCTTTGGTTTTTTAGCCGATGGTATAGGAAACAAGAGGACGATTATGCTCTCCCTAATCATCTGGTCGCTTATCGTCGTCTGGGCTTTTCAACTGGGGATCTTCTGGGATCCTAAAACAGAATACTGGATCTTAGGAGTATTAACCGGGATTGTATTGGGAGGAAGCCAGGCAGCCTCCCGTTCCCTTCAGGGGATTTTCACTCCTGATGCCAACAGCGCTGAATTCTTCGGATTCTTTGCCGTCTCAGGAAAGTTTGCCTCTGTCTTCGGTCCTCTCATCTACGGCATCCTAATCGCCATCACCGGAAGCGTCCAATCGGGCATCCTCTCTGTGCTTCTCTTTTTCGTCGTCGGCGGAATCCTCCTCTGGACCGTGAACGAACAGAAAGGCATGGAAGAGAAACAGGCTCCGGTCTTGTAAGTTTATTCCTATTTATTTTCAGCCTTCCTTCAATCCTCGCGGTATTTAAGGAAATTTTACTATTTATAAAACAAATTTATAATTAGTTAAAAAATGTCTTGACAAAATATTTGCGTTTTGATAAACAGAATTTACAAATAAGCAATTCTCTCATGAGGTTCCTGCCATCCCTTTTCTGGAAAGGAGAAAGAATGAGGGGAAAAAACGATTTGGCCCTGAGAATCGGAGGAAGGCTGAAAGGTCTTCGAAAATCGATGGGCCTCAGCCTGAAACAACTTGCCGCGGCTACTAACCTTTCCCCCCCTCTCTTTTCAAGGATCGAAAACGGTCTTCTCATGCCGTCCATTCCTACCTTACAAACCATCTCCGATATCCTCAAGGTTGACCTCAGTTATTTCTTTAAGAAGGAAGAGGACCGGGGATATGTCATCACCCGGCAGGGAAATCGGAAAATGACTTATTCCAAAAGGGGAGATAAGAAGAAAGTCATCTATGGATTAGAGCTTCTTGTTGAAGGGATGGAAAATCCCTTCATGGAGCCATGTATTGTCACAGAGTTTGCAGGCCCCGACGAGGATTTTCCCTTGGCTAGACATGACGGGCAGGAGTTTATTTATGTCTTGGAAGGGAAACTAGAATTAACGCTCGGAGAGAAGAAATATACTTTGAATAAGGGGGATGCGGCCTATTTTATCGGGGAAATTCCGCATGGAGGGAAGAGCCTGAGTAAAAAACAGACCCGAACGATCAATGTCCATCTCATTCCAGGCACCCGGATCGGGACTTTTCAAACCACAGGTTAAGTTAAGATAGGGGCACAATTAACCAAAATTTAGAAAGGAGGAATTTGGTTATGAAAAAGTTGAATCTATTTATTTCTATGTTTTTTGTTTTTTCCATCCTGTTTGTTTCACAAACTCCGGCCCAGACGGTCTGGAAAATGGCGTTCGTAGCTCCTCCTCCGGTCTGGGGCCCCATCGCGGAGAAGTACGGACAAATCATTGCACAAAAAACGAATAACCAGTTCCAGATCAAATGGTTTGGGGGAGGACAACTCGGCAGCCTTCCTCAGATCTTGGCCGGAATCAAAACCGGACAGGTTGACATGATCCTGTGTGATCTTGCTTCTCTTGCTATAGCAAAAGGAGGAAAGGATTTTAACGTCATCTTTGCACCCTACGTCTTTAGGGATCAAGACCACCTGAGGAAAACCTTGGCTTCTCCGGTGTACAAAGAGATGGTCGAAAAGGTGGAGAAAGAAGGGGGGTTCAAGTACATCGGGTACGTGAGTGACCGCGCCCCAAGACAGATCACCACCACCAATCGCCGCGTAACAAAGTTGGAGGATCTTAAAGGATTGAAGATTCGTGTTCCAGAAATCAAAATCATTATGGAAACAATGAAAGCCTGGGGAACGGCACCCACCCCGCTTGCAGCTTCCGAACTCTACACGGCGCTGAAACAAGGGGTCGTTGAAGGTCAGGACAATGGGTTTGATTCCGTCGCTCAGGCCAAATATTATGAGGTGCAAAAGTATGTCATCGTGGTGGATTACGTTCGGAGTGGGTTGATTGTCCTTATGGCGGCGGAACACTGGAACAAGCTCAATCCTGATCAAAAGAGAATCTTTCAAGAGGCAGCCGGAGATACAGAGAAGTGGGCGACCAAATGGACAAACGATTCAGTGGACGAGTCGATCGATATCTTGAAAAAGAACGGCATGGAAATTATTTATCCTGATCTCGGTCCCTTCAAGAAACTTGCGGCCGAGGCGAATAAGAAATTCGAAGGAGATCTCTGGGAGAAAGGGCTTTTTGATAAGATCCAGGCTGTAAAGTAAGTTTGGGTTAAGGTTAAGAAGCCGGTCCCGATTACGTCAATTCGGAAAAACCATGAAAAAGGTAACCGCTGTTGTCGCAAGGATTCTTGAATACATGGTTGGGACTCTTTTCATGATTATTGCAGCCACGGCCCTCGCCCAGGTTTTTAGTCGATATGTTTTGAGGCACTCTTTAGTCTGGGCTCATGAACTCGATATTCTCCTCATGATCTGGGCTGTCTGGCTGGGTACTGTGATCGGTATCCACCGGAAGGCCCACCTGAGGATCACCCTTGTCAGCGAACGGCTTTCTGTGAAGACACGAAGAATCCTTCTGATCTTCATCGATCTTTTTACCCTCCTCTTTCTCCTTATCGTTGGGATTAAGGGTATCGAAGTTATCCAGTCGGTCGAAGGGATGGACCTGATTTCTATGCCCATCCCGAGAGGAGTGATGTTCGCTGCTGCGCCGGTGAGCGCGGTTCTGATGATCCTCCTCTTCATCCCGATCATCGTTGGAGATTTAAGGGATCTTACAATTCAGAAAATAGAAAAGAGGAGGGGCTAAGTGGAAATCCTTCCCCTCCTCATCCTTCTTATTCCCTTTTTGATCTTTGCTTTTCTCGGAGTGCCCATTTTTCTCAGTATGGGTTTTTCTTCTGTTATTTATATCCTGATCTTCCATCATAAGGTTCCATTCATTGTTATTCCCAATAATATGGTCGGTATGCTTGATTCTTTCGGTTTTCTTGCCATCCCATTTTTCTTTCTGGCTGGTGATCTTATGAACACCGGAGGGATTACGAAGAGGCTGGTCGATTTTGCTGCTTCTCTTGTTGGTCATATCAAGGGAGGACTCTCCCATGTCAGTATCATTGCCAACATGATCATGGCAGGCGTTTCAGGATCGGCGATAGCGGATGCCTCTGCTACCGGTTCTGTCCTGATTCCTGCGATGAAGAAGGATGGTTATCCTGCGGAATACTCTGCTGCGGTTGTAGCGGCAGCCGCCACCATTGGACCCATCATCCCGCCCAGCATCCCAATGGTCATCTATGGCCTTTTAGTCAATGTCTCTATTGGGAGACTCTTTTTGGGGGGAGCTATCCCCGGAATCCTCATGGGCCTCTATCTCATCATCGCCTCTTATTTCATTAGCAAGAAGAGAAATTTCCCTGCCAGACAGAGAGCAACGTTCCGGCAAATTGTATGGACGTTCCTGAGCTCGTCTTTTGCGTTGATCATGCCTTTGATCATTATCTTCGGGATTGTATTAGGTGTGGTTACACCTACTGAGGCAGGGGTGGTGGCTGTTTTTTATGCCCTTGTTGTAGGACTTTTTGTCTATAGGGAGCTTCATTGGAAGGATATTCCAAGAATTTTCAAAGAATCGATGATTGGTTCTTCATACATTATGATTATTCTGGCTTCGAGCGGTGTCTTCAGCTGGTTGATTGCTTCCATGGGAGCAGGGGAGATCCTCTACAATTTTTTTACCTCCATTTCCACAAATAAATGGGTCGTCTTGGCAATTCTAAACATCTTTTTTCTCATCTGGGGCTGTCTGCTTGATCCCAATACCGGATTGGTCGTCGTCGTTCCAATGCTGATGCCTTTGATTGAGAAGGTGGGAATCGATCCCGTCCATTTTGGGGTGATCATCATTCTTAACTTGATGGTTGGGTTAATTACCCCGCCGGTTTGCTTCTTAGCCTACCTGACGAGCACCATTGCAAATGCTGATTTTGGAAAGGTCGTCAGGGAATCCTGGGTTTTTATCCTGGCCTTGGTCTTTGCGCTTGTGACGTCCACCTTTTTCCCACAGGTGGTATTGTGGTTACCCAATCTGCTGATGGGAGGGAAATAGAAACAACATTGGAAAATTAACAATTAACAATGATCAATTACCAATGAAAGATAAAGAAATTTAAAGGATCTAAAATGGAGCTTAAAGATCAAATTGCGATTGTCACAGGAGCTGGGAGAGGAATCGGAGAGGCGATTGCTCTTACGTTTGCTCGCGAGGGCGCCCATGTCGTTGTCAATGATATCCACCTCGATGATGCAATAAGTGTGGCACGCAAGATTGAGGCAATGGGAAGAAAGTCTCTTCCCTTCAAAGCCGATGTGTCAAACAAAAGCGAAGTCAAATCCATGGGGGATGAAATATTAAAACGTTTCGGAACGATTGACATCCTTGTGAATAATGCTGGGATTGGTGGGTCCTCTCTTATTGTGAAAGATATTCCAGAACAGGTGTGGGATCAGGTAATGGCCATCAATTTAAAAGGAGTCTTTCTCTGTTGTCAGACAGTGATTCCCACGATGATTGAAAGACGGAGGGGGAAAATTGTCAATATTGCTTCTCTCGCTGCTCGAAGAATGAGTTTCCTGGGAGGGGCGGACTATACGGCTTCCAAATACGGGGTAGTTGGGTTGAGCCATCACCTCGCTTATGAATTGGCTTACTACGGGATCAATGTGAATGTGGTCTGCCCGGGCGCCACACTGACAAAGATGACAGACGAGAAGGCGCCGCAAGACGTTAAGGAGAAGATTGCAGCGAGGGTACCCCTTGGGCGGTGGTGCAGCCCTGAAGACCAGGCAGAAGCCGTACTCTTTCTGGCCAGTGACCGAGCGAAAATGATCACCGGGCATATTCTCGATGTGGATGGAGGACAACTTTTAGGCTTTGGAAATTATCCTGAAGATATTGAGAGAAGAATGAAGGCAAGCCAGACCTGATGGGCACTGCTCCATCAATATATCTCTGATTTGGAGACAGGGAGGCAATATGGAGTTTCGTGGGAAAATCGCGCTTGTTACAGGAGCAGGGCAGGGAATTGGAAAAGCAACCGCTCTTGCGTTAGCCCGGGAAGGGGGGGATCTCGTCTGCAATGATCTGAATCTCGATTGGGCTGAAAGCACTGCGAGAGAGGTTAGAACGATAGGTCCCAGAGCGATGGCCGTTCAGGCCAATGTGGCTGTAGAAGGTGAAGTGATTACCATGGTCGCCAAAGTTGTGACCGAATGGGGAGGAATCGATATCCTGGTGAACAATGCCGGGACTGGACGGCCCATGATGGTTGAAGACATGGACAAGGCCGAATGGGACAAAATACTTGACATTAATCTTGGAGGAGTCTTTAACTGCTCAAGGGCAGTGATCCCCACATTGAAGGCCAGAGGAGGCGGCAAGATCATTAATATTGCCTCACTCGCCGGCAAAACCATGAGCTATCATGGGGGAGCGGATTATACTGCTTCGAAAGCAGCGGTCTTAGGTTTTACACGGCATCTTGCCTTCGAGCTTGGACCTCACAAAATCAATGTCAATGCTATCTGCCCAGGAGTGACGATGACTCCGCTTGTAGAGGCCCACTCCACAATTGAGATGAGGGAATCCGTGAGAAGTCGAACCCCTCTGAAGGATTTGGTGAAACCAGAAGACATCGCCAATGCAGTCGTCTTTCTGGCATCCGAAAAATCGAGGATGATCACGGGTTCAACGATTGATGTGGATGGCGGTATTTCCTTGGGGATGCAGGATTGGGAAACGTATGTCCGGGCCAGAAAGGAATTTTTGAGAAATAAGAAATATCGGGGGAACTAATTCAGGGAGAATATCACCATTGTAATGGGAGGCTGTGTCGTAATTAGACATTCGTCCTTCGACATGCTCAGGACGAACGGCTAAGTGATTGATTTTTTAACATGCCACATTCCGTTCGTGGTGAGGTTCTCGAACCATGAACGGAATTACGGCACAGTCTCCGGGTGGAGAGGAGGATTAACAATGGGTAGTCGCTTGAAGGGGAAAGTGGCCATTGTAACCGGAGCGGGCTCTGTTCCAGGTCCACAGGATCGACCTCCCATTGGGAACGGCAGGGCGACTGCGATTGTTTTTGCGAGGGAAGGAGCATCCATCCTGGCGGTTGATAACCGCTTAGACTCTGCACTAGAGACAAAGCAGATGGTCGAAGCGGAAGGAGGGACATGTTCGATTTTTCAGGCGGATATATCCCGTCCTAAAGATTGCAATGCGATGGCAGAAGAGTGTCTTAAGATCTATGGCCGGATTGATACTCTCCACAACAATGTGGGAATTGGTCCACGCAAAGCATGCGGAATCTTGGAGGCAGATGAAGAAGATTGGGACAGAGTGATGAATGTGAACCTTAAAGGCCTGTTTCATACCTGCCGGGCTGTTCTGCCACAAATGGTGAAACAGGGAAGCGGGACGATACTTAACATTTCATCCGTAGGGGCGGTCCTACACGCTTATCCGAAGCTTTTCATCTATACCATTTCAAAGGCAGCCATTAATACCTTTACAAAGTGCCTGGCGGCAGAATTTGCATCTCTGGGTATTCGAGTCAACTGTATTATGCCTGGAATGATCGATTCTCCTCCCATTTATAAAGAGATCCTTCCCCTGTATGGAGGGGATATTGAAAAGATGAGAAAGGACCGTAACGAAAGGGTACCGATGAAGCATATGGGAGAACCCTGGGATATTGCTACGGCTTCGCTTTTCCTCGTTTCTGAGGAAGCGAAGTATATCACGGGTCAGATCCTTGCTGTTGATGGAGGTCTACTGCTGCAAGGAGGATGATAGGAAAGGAATGATCGCAAAGAAGAGAGTTGTCGTTGTAGAGGAGTGGGGGAAGATCATCGTGATGGATTCGGCTGCCTCCATGAGTCCAGACGAGACAGGACAAATCGTTGTGGCCGGATCCCATGGCGCAGAGACCACTGCACGACACATGTCGAGATATCTTCCTTTTGGAGTTTTTCTAAATGACGCCGGGGTCGGAAAGAATCAGGCAGGCATTTCATGTCTACATGTATTTGAGGTGATGAGCATTTTAGGCGCTACGGTTGATTGTATGAGTGCCCGTATTGGAGACGGAGAAGATCATTATGCCTCCGGAATCGTTTCCGCTGTCAATTCTCTGGCCGAAAAATCAGGGGTCAGGGTTGGGATGAGGGTAGCAGAAGCCTGTCAAAAAATGATTCAGGCAAAGACATCCTCCACATTCCTTTATACGACTGAGGTGGTTTACCAAATTGGCAACCGACGAATCGTGTTAGCTGACTCAATTTCTTTTTTAAATGAAAGTCATCGCGAGTGTGTGGTGGTCTGCGGTTCCCATTGCGCGCATACGACTTTAGAATGGACGAAAGATTTAAATCTCAAATCCATTTTTCTTAACGATGCCGGTAAGGGTAAGGAAAATCAGGGAATCTCCGCCTTACCGGCCTATGACAAGTTCGAGGTGCCTGCCGCTGCCATTGACTGCATGACAGCCATGATTGGGCATGCGAGGGATGCCTGGGAAACCGGGCTGATATCAGTAGCCAATGGATTAGCATCAACATTGGGGGTAAAAACCGGAATGAAAGTCCAGGATGCAGCAAAGAGTTTGTTAAACAGCTTATGATTTTTTTAAGGAGCATCCATGAAATCAAAAGCAATGGTTGTGGTTGAGCCTGGGAAGATGGAAATGAAGGAGTTTGAAGTCGAGACTCCTTTAAAGGGGCAGATCCTCCTAAAGTTAACGACGACATCGGTTTGCGCGTCAGATCCAAAAATCCTATGGGGACATACCCCTTATGTGGCATTCCCGGTGATCATGGGTCATGAGCTGGTAGGCCAAGTGGCTGAGATTGATCAAGAAGCATCAGATCATTATCACCTTAAGCGAGGAGATCGAATTACTGTAGAGCCGATGATCCCCTGCGGACACTGCCAATGGTGTCGAACAGAATTCTATTATCATAAATGTCGGCCGATGAGGGTTTATGGTTTGACATTGACTGCGGACCAACCCCCCTTTCTCTTCGGTGGATATTCCGAGTTCATGTATCTCCTCCCTGGGTCTCTTGTTCATCAAGTTGCAGAGGGTGTGCCGGACAAGGCGGCTTCATTAAGCTCTGTTATTGGGAATGGGGTCCGTTGGGTAAAAACCCTGGGTCAAATGACATTCGGCCAGAGTTTGGTCATCAGCGGAGTAGGCTCTCAGGGATTGGCTACCCTGATTGTTGCAAGAGAATGTGGAGTGGGTCCGATCGCCATTCTCGGGTTAAGTCGAGATGATGCACGGTTTAAACTGGCTAAAGAATTTGGAGTGGATTTCACAATCAACATCGAAAAGGAAGATCCGCTTAAGGTTGTTCCAGAGATTCTTGGTGGTTTTCCAGATGTGGTGGTTGAAACTTCAGGGGTTCCTTCTGCCATCCAGACTGCACTCAACCTCGTCAAACCAATCGGTCGTGTTGTCACCATCGGCCTTTCCGGCGGTAAGGAGACACCGATCCAGTTTGATCTTTTGGTGGCAAAAGGGGTCACTCTCTTGGCGGATCATGCACAGGCAGGAAATGTGAAGGATGCGATGCGCATCATCAATTCTCGAAAATATGCCATCGAGAAGATAAACAATGTGACCTATCCTCTTGAGGAATTACCTAAAGCCTTAGAGGAAACTGCCCATCCTCCTGATGGTTTTATTAAAGGAGCGGTTGTGTTTGATTGACACTTATCATTAGAATCTGGGAATTTTTCTCTAACTTTTTTAAGTTTGGATTTCTGGTTTTAAAATTCGAAGCACGAAATCCGAATATCGAAACAAATTCGAATGTCAGAAATTCGAAATTCAAAACGGTTTTGTTTGAGACATTGGAACATTATAAAATTCGATAATTGTTTCGGATTTCGATATTCGAATTTCGAAATTAAAATTTCGAATAATTTTGTATAGGGTCTTATCAAAAAATACTTTAGGAGGTGTTTTATGAAAAGGAAGAGTGTTTTAAGGTCAGCAGGGTTGGTTATTTTATTCGTAAGTCTTCTTGTTTTTCCGTTCTTTTCTCTCGCAGCAGATATAAACCTCAAACTGGGGCATGTTGCCCCCCCAGGTCCTACCACCCATGATGTCTCATCGAAAAAATTGGCTGAGCGTGTCGGGATCAATACAGGGGGTAAGGTTGAAGTCAAGGTTTTTGGAAATTCCCAGTTTGGCGGGCTCCATGAACACTGGGCACAGATGAAAACAGGGGCTATCGATCTTTTCGTGCAAGATATTTCAGCAGCGTTCATGGTAGAACCCGACCCGAAAAATTTTATGATCATGATCTTCCCCTATCTTTTTGAATCTCAGAAACATTTTCAGAAGTTCTGCAAATCTGATCTATTTAAAACCTTGATGGCTAAAGTTGAAAAAGCAGCTAATGTGAAATATCTCGGGTTTGTGGGTGACCGCACTCCACGAGGATTCACAACGACCAATAAGAGGGTTGCCACCCCTGATGACATCAAAGGATTAAAACTCAGGGTTCCAGAGGTTCCTCCTTTTGTGGCTGCTTATAAAGCGTGGGGAGCCAATCCCACACCGGTCACTGCAAGCGAGCTTTATTCATCTTTAAAATCAGGAATGGTTATGGGAATGGACCAGGATATTACCATGACGTTTGCTGCCAAATACCACGAGATTCAAAAATACTTCACTGCCATTGATTATATGCGTTCGGGAATGGGAGCCTGGATGCACATAAAAAGATGGGAATCTCTACCCAAAGATATCCAAACGGCTTTTTTGAAATCAGTCGAAGAGACAGAAGTTTATGTTAACGACTTTACTGCAAAGCAAGAAGAGGAGGCAGTCGAAGGCTTAAAAAAAGCGGGAGTTGAAATTATCCGACCGGACCTCAAGCCATGGATGGAGTTGGCTGAAAAAGAGGTCCTTAAGAATGAAGGCAAGATCTGGGAGCAGGGGCTCCATGCCAAGATAAAAGCTTTCAAATAAGGGGAGATCCAGATGACCCGAATCAATCAAGTTATTGATAAACTCATTTTTTATCTTCTTTCGGTTGCATTGGGAGCTGTGGTGGGTATCTGCTTTGTCCAGGTTGTTGCCCGATATGTGTTCAACGCCTCATTTACATGGGCTGAAGAAATTAGCATCATTATTCTACTTTGGGCGGTTTGGTGGGGGGCATGTCTGGCAATAAAACAACAGAACCACCTTAGGGTTAAAATTTTGGAAGAAAAGATCAACCCAAAGAGTGTCTTGATGCTCCGCCTCACCTTATATGGCTTAGCCATCATTTTTCTGGGAATGATCGCATGGATGAGCAAAACGCTCATTGAATCTTCGGCCTTCATGACTCTCTTCAGCTTACCCGGTGTTTCGAGAAACGTCATGAATTATAGTGTCCCGGTAGGATGTGTCTTAATGGTCTATTATCTTCTGAGATCGATCTCTTCTGATTGGAAGAGCCTAACTGTATTAAAGAGTAAATCCTGTTAGAAAGTCTTCAACTTGCTAACGGGGTAGAGGAGAATAAGGAATGGAGTTTTTACAATTCGGCATACTCCTTGCCCCCATGCTCATCCTTATGGGTTTGGGTTTGGAGATCTTTTTGGCCATGGGGATCACCTGCCTGGTTTTCGCTCTTCTCTTTGATCTTCCTTTGATGGTTCTTCCTCAATCTTACGTTCGAGGATTAGCTGTCTATGACCTCCTCGCACTCCCATTCTATTTTCTTGCTGGAGACTTGATGAACGAGGGGGGAATAACAGCCAGATTGGTAAGATTTGCTGAGGCGTTGATTGGGCATGTTCGAGGAGGACTTTCCCATGTGACGATCATCTCCTCCATGATTTTTGCGGGTGTCTCTGGTTCTGCAGTGGCCGATGCCTCGGCCATCGGTTCGGTCCTTATTCCCACCATGAAGAAGAACGGCTATCCAGCCCCCTATGTGGCGGCTCTGACAGCGGCCTCTGCAACCATTGGTCCTATCATTCCGCCGAGTATCCCCATGGTGGTTTACGGACTTCTGACACAGGTTTCGATTGGAAAGCTCTTCCTGGCAGGGGCCATCCCGGGTATTTTAATGGGGGTTTACCTTCTTGTCGTTTCCTTTCATATCAGTTATCGGAGGAACTATCCGGCGAATCCACGAGCAACCTTTAAACAACTTTTACGCTCTTTCATAGATGCAGCCCCTGCCCTGATGATGCCAGCCATTATTTTAGGGGGCATCATCATTGGAATTGTGACACCCACCGAGGCTGGAGCTATTGCCGTCGTCTATGGACTGCTCGTCGGGTGTTTCGTCTACCGTGAAATCAATGTGAAAGACCTTCCCCGGATATTCGGTCAAACGATGGTCAATACCGCAACCATCATGATTATTATCGCCACCACCGGTCTATTCTGTTGGGTCATTGCCAATATGGGGCTGGGTAGTGTCTTGGTGAAACTGTTTCAATCCATATCAACGAATAAATGGGTCATCTTATCCATCATTAATCTTTTTTTCCTTTTCTGGGGGTGTTTCCTTGATCCTGTAACAGCGATGCTGATCCTTGTCCCCATTTTGATTCCATTGGTCCAGGAGTTAGGGATCGACCTGGTTCATTTCGGTCTTGTGGTCGTATTGAATTTAATGATTGGCCTGGTGACTCCCCCCGTGGGAATTTTGCTCTACCTTTCTTCTTCCATGGCAAATGTGAAGTTAGGGGAAATGCTGAAAGAGTTGGTTCCTTTTTTAATTGCTCTTTTTCTGGTATTGGCTATGTCTACCTATATCCCATTTATTGTGATGTGGCTACCCAATTTTTTAATAAAATAGAAAGTGGGGTCGAAAAAAGAAATGATTTGAGGTGAAATTTATGGAAAATAGCATCATTTATAAAGTTGGAAAAAGTGGGAAAATACTGATCGGCCGTGTGTTGCCCGGGCATGACTTCATTCAGGGAATCGAGGATGCCTTTAGGGAATCAGGATTAAAATCGGGAAATCTTGTTTCCTGTGTCGGAAGCCTCAGACAGGCCAGTTTCATTTATATCAAACCTAAACCCGGAGGGCTGATGGGGGCAGGCTATGATGCACCAACCATCCTTGAGGGTCCCCTTGAATTGCTGACCATACAGGGTCCTATCATCCTGGATGAGGGTGGGGAGATCTTCTACCATTTTCATGGGACCGTGATGGACCGGGATGCAAGGGTTTGGGGAGGTCATTTTTTTAGGGAAGGAACAGTGATGCCAGACGGCCAAAAGCTACCCGGAGGAAATCCTGTACTGGCAACCGTCGATTTTACGATCATAGGTCATGAAGGCGCCAGAATTGTGAGAAGACTTGATCCGCAGTTGGGGATGAAGGCGTTAACCCCTGAAACGGAATAGGAGGTTTCAATGAAAATTCCATTAACGAAGATCCTCGATTTGTATAAGGTGATGATTCTTACCCGGCTTGCCGAAGAGAAACACGAAGCTCTCTTTCATCAAAAGAGGCTGCCTGTCTATACCCATTTGAGTTTAGGCCAGGAGGCAGCTGGGGTAGGGGTTTCAGGACTTCTAAAGAAAGATGATTATCTCTTTGGAACCCATCGGGGAATGCCGGAGTACCTGGGAAAAGGGATGAAGTTGAAGAATATTTTTGCAGAGTATGGAGGACGCACCACAGGTTTGTCCAAAGGGAAAGGGGGACTCCATCTCTGCGATGCTGAGAATGGGCTGCTGGGACTGGTGGGAAGTCTGGGCTCAGACTTCCCGTTTGCGGTTGGTGTTGGGATATCGATTCGAAACAGAGGGACCGATCAGGTCGTTGTGAAGTATTTTGGAGAAGGCACAGCCGAGCAGGCAGATTTTCATCCTTGCATGAATATGATGTCCCTCTGGAAACTTCCTGTGATCTTTGCCTGTGTCAATAACCGTTTCACCGAATACCACCCTTACCGGGAGACCACATCAACAGAACACATCGGCCCACGAGGAGCAGGTTATGGTATAGCCTGGAAGACCGTTGAAGATGGAAATGACTTGGTGGCTGTCTGCGAAGCAATGACCGAAGCTATTGAACGGGCAAGATCCGGAGGGGGACCAACTCTCATTGAATTCATGACTTACCGGATCGCACCCCATCACACAGGAGACCCATGTGTTTACCGGAAAAAAGAAGAGGTTGAGATCTGGAAGCAAAAAGACCCCATTCAAAGGTGTAAGGCATATCTGATGAAATCGGGAGTCCTCTCAGAGGAAATGGATAAAAAAATCTATCAGGAGGCTGAATCTGAAATGGAAGAGGCCATCCAGCATTTGGAGAAGAGTCCTTATCCTGATCCTGATGAAGCATTAAAAGGAGTATATGCGTGAAAAATGTTTGAGGTTTGAGGAATGAGGTTTGAGGCGACCAAACCGATGAAAGGTTTAAAGTGCAGTTGATACTTAACACCTGGTTTTATAGTGGAGGAATGAAATGGCGAGAGAGTTGACATTTATTGAAGCGGTTCGGGAGGGATTCCGGCAGGCCATGAGGCGGGATGAACGTGTCATCATCCTTGGAGAGGATGTAAAGGTGAGTATCTTTGGGACAACGAAGTTTCTCTGGGATGAGTTTGGAGATAAACGCATCATTGACACACCCATCTGCGAATCGGCCTTTGTGGGTGCAGCCATTGGTGCAGCCATGACAGGCATGAGACCCATTGTTGAAATCATGTTCGCTGAGTATCTCTATCTCGCCATGGATCAGATTGCCACCCAGGCCGCCTCCTGGCACTATGTCACTGGCGGCCAGTTAAAGATTCCTCTTGTTGTCGAGGTTTTATATGGAACTCGAGGATCAGGGGCATATTCTCATTCTCAAAGTTTGGAGGCTTCCTTCTTGAATCCTCCGGGGATTAAAATTGTGTGTCCTTCAACTCCCTATGATGCCAAAGGGCTGTTGAAATCGGCCATCGAGGATGATAATCCAGTTCTCTTTTTCGAGCACCGAAAGATTCTGGCCATGAAGGGAGAGGTCCCAGAAGAGGAGTATTCGATCCCAATTGGGGAAGCCAAGGTTTGGCGGGAAGGAAAAGATGTGACAATCCTCGGGACTTCCTGGTCAACCCACCAGTCCATGATGGCCGCTCAAATGCTGGAGAAAGAAGGCATTGAAGCTGAAGTGATCGATCTACGAACTTTGAAACCTCTGGATAAGAAAACAATATTTAACTCCCTTAAGAAAACTTCGAGGCTCGTCATTGTTGAAGAAGGAAGGAAGACCGGAGGCTACGGAGCTGAGATCGCTGCGGTTGCGGCAGAGGAGTGGATGGACCGTCTGGATGCCCCGGTTCGGCGGGTTGCAGCCATTGACAGTCCTGTTCCCTTCAGCCCTCCATTAGAGGGGAGATATCTACCGAATGAATCGAAGATAATTGAAGCTGTAAAGAGCATACTATAGTGAACGACTTAAATAAATTGACGTCCACCATGTGTCATTGCGAACGTAGTGAAGCAATCTCATGAGATTGCCACGTCGCTTAGCTCCTCGCAATGACTACTTTTCAAAGTCGTTCACTCTATGAAGAGAAACGCCAAATTTCAAAATCCAAATAAAATCCAAGTGCCGATGGTCGAATTACAAAGTCTTCGGTTAGTTTTCGAATTTGGGTAATTGGAAATTATCTGGGATTTGGTGCTTGTTATTTGGTGCTTGATCGCGGAGGAATGATTATGGCAGTAGGTGTTTATCTCCCCATTTGGGGAATGCAGATGGAAGAAGGAAAAGTTGTGAAGTGGCTCGTCTCTGAAGGGGATAGTGTCGAAAAAGGAGATCTCCTTGTGGAGATAGAGACAGAGAAAATAACGAATGTCGTGGAATCTGCTGCCGCAGGAATCCTTGCAAAGATTGTCGCCAAAGAAGGAGAGGTAGTGAAGATTACCGGTCTCTTGGCGGTGATCACAGTAGAGGGAGAAGGTCAAACAGCCATTGATGCCGTGATAGCCCAGGGAGCACTGAAGGAGGAGAGACCCACGACACTAATCATGATGCAAGAATCGAAAGAGGTTTCCATTCCTCCGATGGAATCTTCTGAGGTGACTGCCTCTCCTCTGGCAAAGAAGATGGCCAAAGAACATGGGATTGATCTCGCAAAGATCAGAGGGACCGGTCCTGAGGGGAGAATCGTCAAGGAAGATGTGATGGCTTTTATTGAGGCCAGATCAAATGCTCCAGCGGCAACTAGGGGAATAGCACCGCAAGTTGAGGATAAGTCATTCGATGGTGAAATCGTCACGATGAGTCAAACCCGGAAGGTGATTGCCCGAAGAACTCTGGAGAGTATAAAAGCGCCTCAGGGGACCCTTACCCGGGAAGTGGACCTTACCGATATTTTAAAATTCAGGAAATCGATTATGCCTGAATTCGAGAAACAATATGGGATTCGTTTAGCCTTGACCCCCCTCTTTGTAAAGGCGGTGGCATTGGCAGTCAAAGCCGTTCCCATTATCAACTCGAGAATCGATGGGGATAAAATTTATATTTCTCGAAAGGTTCATGTTGGGGTGGTGGTTGGGGTAAAAGATGGGATTGTCATTCCTGTTATTTTTAATGCCCATGCGAAATCTTTGGCTCAGATCGCAAGGGATTGGGAAAGTCTGTTAAAGAAGGCTTCGGAAGGAAACTTGAAAATTGGGGAGATTACAGGGGGTACGATCACCATTTCGAATGTGGGAAATGTTGGGATTGACATTTTTACACCCATTCTCAATCCACCGGAGTCAGCTGTCCTCGGGATCACGCGAACTCGGCAGAGACCTATCGTGAAGGACGGACAGATTACCATTGGAGAGATGGCCTATCTCTGTCTTACGGGAGACCACCGGGTGATGGATGCAGAACCCATCGGGCAATTCCTGATGGGTCTTGAAAAAATCCTGCAAAACCCCAGTATCTTGCTTCTTTAATTATTACTGTGATTCAGACATTGGACTTCAGACTTAAAGGAATGGGATTCAAAGGACCAAGGGGTTAAATATAATTCACTTGGATCCCCCCGACCCCTTGAATCCTTGAACCCTTCATTTCCAGGAGGGAGGAATCACCTTGAAAGACCTGATCATCATTGGTGGAGGACCCGGGGGTTATTCAGCTGCGATCCGGGGAATTCAAAGGGGATTCAAAGTTGCTGTCATTGAGCAGGATCGATTGGGAGGAACCTGCTTAAACAGGGGATGTATCCCGACGAAGACTTTGCTCTATTATGCCCATCTATACTCCTCAGTCGTCCAATCACCGGTTTTTGGGGACCAATCTATTCCTTTCCACTTTGAAAAAATCATCGACGCCAAAGATGAAGTGGTGAATAAAGTAGTAAGTGGAATCCAGAGACTCCTTGCTGCCCATCAGGTTGACGTAATCAAAGGGAAGGCTTCTTTTATTAATCCTCATACTATCCTAGTGAACAAGCCGGATCAATCTAAAGAGGAGATTCAGGGGAAGTCGATTATCATTGCAACTGGAGCCAAATCTGAAGCAGATCCTATACTGAAGGTAGATGGGGAGAAGGTTATCGGCACAGACGACGTCCTCAATCTCAAGGCTCTCCCTAAAAGCATCATCATCATTGGAGGAGGGAGGAGAGGCATTGAGTTTGCTACTTTTTTTAACAGTTTCAATGTGAAGGTGACTTTAATTGAAAAAGAGGCCCAGATTCTTCCCAAGATGGACCGTGAGATATCCATACGTCTTCGCGCCATCATGAACCGGCAAGGAATTAAGATTCTTAACAGCACAAAGGTCACTGGTATCGATATGTCAGGTGAATCCCTCATCCTGACCGTAGAAGGAAGAAAAGGAGTTGAAAAGATTGAGGCTGAGAAAGTTCTAATACCGGGGACAAGGAAGGCAGAGATTGCAACCCTGAACCTTGAGGGAGCCGGGGTCCAAACCAAAGATGGGTTTGTTTCTGTCAATGAGAATTTGGAGACCACTGTACGAGGAGTTTTTGCAGTCGGAGATGTGATCGGCCAATCCCTTTCAGCGCATCATGCCCTGGCGACAGGACTTTCCCTGATCGACCGCCTGACGGGCAAAAAGGTTTCGTACAATAGCAATCAAATCCCATTTTGTGTCTATTCCAACCCTGAGGTTGCAAGCATCGGGATGACCCAGGAGGAAGCGGAAAAAGAGCAGGAGGTTCTGGTTGGAAAATTCCCATTTGCAGGGGCAGGTCGGTCTCAAACCCTATCGGAAGAAGATGGGATTGTTAAAGTGGTATCAAGTAAGAAATACGGGGAGATATTGGGAGTCCATCTTCTTGGGCCTCAAGCCACAGAACTGATCTCCATGGCTTCTCTGGCCATGAAACATGAGCTTACAGTGGATATGTTAGGTGCAGCCATCCTGCCCCATCCTTCCCTGTCCGAGTCGATTGGAGAAGCCGTCTGGGATCTTAAAAACGAAGCCCTCCATTCGCTGAAAAACTGGTAAGTTAGGTAAGCATATAGATAGGACGGTGAGTGGTTGTGTTCATTCTCAATTTCTTAACATAATTGTTAAGAATCATGGAACAATTCGGATCGAACTTTTTCTCTTTTCTCGGAAATTAAATCTCTCCATTAGCTGAATGATCCATTCGGTTATTTCTCATGACAAAGAAGATATTTTGGGATGATCCTTATTTAACACAGCTTGAAACCTATGTTACCGGTGTTAAAGGCGATGAGATTACTCTTGAGCAGACGATCTTTTTTGCTTTCTCCGGAGGTCAGGAGAGCGATACCGGGACCATTGGTAATTGTCGTGTTCTTCAAGCTCGAACCGAAGGTAAGGAAATCATCTATACGCTTGAGCAAGGTCATGGGTTAAAGAAGGGGGACCCGGTAAGCATTAAAATCGATTGGGAAAGACGATACCAATTAATGCGGTTACATTTTGCCGCCGAGATCGTCTTGGAATTGATGTGTCGGAATTTTAAATCGATTAAGAAAGTTGGGGCTCACATCGCTGCGGATAAGGCGAGGATAGATTTTGAATGGGGCGGAAATATTTCAAATATACTGCCAGCCATTCAGAAGGAAGCCCTTCGTATCATCGGATCGAACTCCGAAATTATCAGCGCTTTCAGCAATGAAGAAACAGAGGAGCGATACTGGGAGATTGTCGGTTTTGCACGTATCCCCTGCGGGGGAACTCACTTAAAGAGAACGGGCGAAATTGGAGAGATCGAGTTAAAGCGCAAAAATCCCGGGAAAGGGAAAGAAAGAGTAGAAATCTATTTGATGGATAACCCCACAAAGGGAAAATTATAAAGGAACCCTGTCACTGTTTTTAAACTATTTTTTGATTGACTTGTTTAATTTTTTTATGATATTTATCTTTGTAACAATACCTACCCAAGTCCCAATTAAACTAACAACCTAACCTATAGCCTTTTGGAGATTGTAATGAGGGAAAAATTCCAAAAGGTGCCAAGTTGAAGCCTCCAGGGGGGCATCATCCCTTTGGAGGCTCTGCTCATTTCTCTCTTCATCATTCAGTCTATATGTATTTAAAGATAAGTGTTTCGTGATAACTAATAATGCATGGGGTTGGATTTAAATTGTCTTGTTATTACATCAGAATATAAAAAAATCTCAATAATTAAGTCTGACCCCAAGGCTGCTGTGACCCCAAGGCTGCTGCGTATGCAGGCCTGATCGGCCGAGAGAGGTTCGGTTGGCAGGGCATAGATGTATTCCACTTCGATGCCGACTGCAAGATCAAGGAAAAATACAGCTACGGGTGGTTTGGATCTGACGGCCCGCACCTTCAGCGCGAACTCGGGTGACCTGCTGGAGTAACCGAATGTGGAGATAAGTTGTGGAGCAAACAATCACTTGCAGCCGACCGTCTTCAGTGCCTGCTCGTGTTCCACTTCCGCCTTCGTAGCCAACAACATGGGTGACCCCAAAGCTGGGAGAGAGGAGAATATCGAAAGATGATCAGTCGGATATGGCATGGGTGGACAAGTCGTGGGAATGCAGAAAAGTATGAGGCAATGCTTAAGGAGGAGATCTTCGTCGGAATCGAGAACCGGCACATTCGCGGGTTTAAGGGGATTCAGCTACTCCGGCGTGAAGTGGGAGAAGAGATAGAGTTTGTCACGATTATGTTGTTTGATTCATTGGGGGCTGTTCGTGAGTTTGCGGGAGAGGATTATGAAATTGCAGTCGTCCCAGAGAAGGCGAGAGCAGTGCTCTCCCATTTCGATGAGCGGTCGCAGCACTATGAAATCATGGTGGAGCGAAAAGGCTCTCATATATAAGAAAGGAGGATATCATGAAAAAGATTTCTCGGCGGCATTTCTTGAAAGCGGGAACGGCAGGTATTTCTACTCTCGCACTCACAGGCCTCCAGCCTGCGACATTAAAACAATCGGCTGATGCGTACGAGTATACGCCACCGGCAAGCCTTCCTTTCTCGAAGGATCGGGACGTGGCAAACGAGACCATCGCAAAGGCACCTGGACCGCAGGTACTGAAGCTCAGGGACGGCGTCTATATTGCCACTGGGTATGCCCTTACCAATATGATCATGATCGAGACGAAGGAGGGGCTTGTTATCGTTGATACAACAGAGACACTCACTGGCGCACAACAGATGATGGCCGAATTTCGAAAGGCAACAGACAAGCCAGTAAAGTATGTCATTTATACTCATAATCACGGGGACCATTTCCGGGGGACAAAGGCATGCTACGGGGAAGGGGTTAAGATCATTGCGCACAGCCGATTCATGGAGGAGGTCAAACTTCAGGAGGCAAGGGGGAAGGGCGGTCAATTGCGGGCTGGAGCTATGTTCGCGATAAACCAACCGTGGAAGGAGCGGAATTCAATGGTCTTTGACTATCCCAAGCCATACAAGTCGCCGTTGAACTGGGAACTCCTCAAACCGGAGGACCTTATCTGGCCCACTGAAACCTTTGCGGATAAATACACCATCCGGTTAGGCGGTATCACCTTCGAACTCGTCCATGCGCCAGGAGAGACACCTGACCAAATTATTGTTGGCATTCCTGAATATGGGGTCGTCTGCTGTGCAGACAATTTCTATGCAAGCTTTCCAAACCTGTACACGATCCGGGGCACCTCGAACAGACCTGCCCTTGATTGGGCTGTGGCTCAGGACAAAGCCCTTGCCTTCGAGCCTCACATTCTCCTTCCCGCACATGGGTTGCCGATCGAAGGCCGGGAGACGATCAAAACGGTTTTGACGAACTACCGGGACGCAATCCGACACGTGCATGATCAAACCCTCAAGGCAGTAAGTGAATTCTTGCCTCCGGAGGCGGCAATCAGAATGGCTGCGCTACCGTCGAATCTTGCTGGCCTTCCCTACCTGAAGGAACGCTATGGTTACATCCCTTACTGTGTCAGGAGCATCTATGAGGCTTATGTGGGGTGGTTCGATGGCAATCCTATCAACCTCTCGCCCCTGACACACAAAGAGCTCGGGGCTGAAATTCTTGCGATAGCAGGATCGGCGGACAAAATCCTGGCCCACGCCGAGAAGGCACAGCAGGCCGGTCGCCACCAGGCAACCCTGGAGCTATGCGAGATGGTCCTGGAAAACGACCCGGGGAACCGTGCAGCACGGCTCATGAAGATTGCTTCTCTAATTGGCC
Organism: Deltaproteobacteria bacterium; assembly: GCA_016875195.1. Lineage (GTDB taxonomy): Bacteria > Desulfobacterota > BSN033 > BSN033 > UBA1163 > RBG-16-49-23. The sequence continues at coordinate 24,329 of VGRY01000018.1, read as the reverse complement.
TGAGCAACCTCTCCGAGAACTTCCCCACGGCAAACTACTACAAAGTATTTGCAGGAATAGAGAGGATGAAGATAGGGTGATAATCACATGAGGTTACTTTTAAGTAAAGATAGGTAAGGTTGGTGAGATTCATATTGTCCATACAGGTATTGTCAAGCATTGTGCTCAATTTCTTCCTGAAAGTGAGATTTGACAGGTTTTTCCAAGGAGTGTAGATTTTAATTGGTAATCGAGCTTTGAATATACTTTTTAATTTAGAAATCTTGATGAAGTGCGGGCAGGGGCACATTTGCTGTAAAAGGATTTTAACCGAAGTCACCGACCAATTACGGGCAGGAGGCAAATATGGATGACCCGAAAGGACTCCTCAATCTTGTGGAAGCATTTTTTGTGTCAGCGAACCAGCATGCAGTAGAAAAGATAATGGCATTTTTCAATGACGATGCTGAATTTGAACTTGTGGGGTTGTATCGGGTAGAAGGCAAGGATCAAATTCGGAATGTTTTTGAATATGATGCGGGCGTTCATACAAAATTGGCTTTTTCCCGCTTCCAGATTGATGGAGATACTGTCAAAGGCTGTTTGATTGAAAAAAATGACCGCCTTAAGGCTATTGGCTTCAAGAAGCTTGACCTTCCTATTTGTGTCTTGGAATTTCGTGGAGGTCGGATTCAAAAATTCTCAGCAAAAGCGGATGAGAGCGCAATAAAAAAGATAATAGAAGCCTTGCAGGGTTTTCTGCCTTGGGTTACTGAAAATTATCCTGCTGACCGGACAAGGTTGTTTACAAGTGAAGGACGATTTATTTACAATCGAGGAAATGGGGAACGTGCGGTAAAGTTGCTAAAGGAATGGAAGAAGGGATGATGAGAGGTTTTTTCCAAAAAAGGCCAATTTTCTACTTCTATGATAAATTGCTTCTATATCTCCGGTTGTTTCCGGATCATTGAAGAAGTTACGCCATAGATATCATTTCTTGAATCTGGATGCGCATTTCCGCCAGTAATACGCAATTCATAAGGCAACCCTTGGCTGCAGAGTAGGTGCAACCTGAAACAAGGGTTATCTTAACACTGTCCATCAATTAAAATGTTGGTCAGGACAGTTAAATTCCAATCTTTTTGTAAAAGGTTCGGAGTTCAGAGGTTTGGACGAGCCACTCCGAACTCCGAACCCCGAGCTCAAAACTCTTAATACTTGAACCTGATCCTATACTTCACTTTCACTTCTTTGTCTTTATCTACGGGCACATTGAAACGGATCTGGTGGGCACTCAGCTTTTCATAAGAGTGGGTGTTTGAGAGCATCTCCCAGTCGCCGGGAATCGGTTCTTCCACTAAGACCTTGATATCCTCTTTTTTGTGATTCCTTAAGCTGACTTCAAAAGCCACCTCATAAAGATTCCAGCCCAGGTGTTTATATTCTGTCTGGACCCTTTCTCCCACCACATCAAAAGCCTCTCCGATCTTAATCTTGAACTTTTCGTCCTTTGGCGTATGATCGATCCGGTCCTCGCCCACAAACTGGAGGCTCCCATCCTTGTCTTCTTTGTAAACCCTGACCGTTCCTTTTGGGAGAGGTATCCCGAGGTTATTCTTTTTTGTGTTTTCCAATTCGAGGAAGACACCGACTTTCTGCTTGTTCGTCCTTTGATCATATCGGGAGTAATAGTAGTGTGGTTGACCCGAGAAGAGGAATAGTTTTTTAACTGGGACCTGATTGGCATCAAGCAGGGACATCTGCTTGGTCTGATTATCTTTGATGGTTGTCCTGCGGTCCAGGGTATAGAGATGGTATTCAAAAAAGGACTCTTCTTTGAACTGTTGACTGGAAGCCTCTTTTGCCGCAGCCATGGGCCTGGCATAATCCATTCTCATATCTCCCTGCACTCTATGGATATCGCCCGCTACCAGTTTGAGCAAGGCATTCTGGTAAGTCGCTCCGCTCCGGTTGTCAATCGTGACCCAGCCAGTCATGTCCGTCATTGTATCCAGTTTATTCAATACAGCCACATAATCAGCCTTCCAGTTGATTCCAGAGGTAAGGTAAGATGCCTCCACTTTCTGGGGTCTTGAAAGCCTATTTTCAAGCATCCAGATGAGCGTAGGTTGAGGGATGAGGTTTTCAGGGATCTTTGAAAGAAGAACCCTACCATAATGGCCGATATGGATCTTATCGCCGATTTGAAAGATATTGCCACCCTGGGTGGAAAGAAGGGTTGCCTCGATGAACTCTTCTTTTTTCGTCTCGTTATTATATATCCCGAGCTGAACCTTCTGCCCCACGTACTTCTCAAGAAGTTTCTGCGGACTGAGGAGATCATACTCATAATTCTGTTCAAGGACATCGAGGCTCGATCCATTGATCAGGGATTTGATGTGGACCGTGGTGGGGTCAATCTTTCCTGCCACATCCATAAATTTCAGTTCATGGATTCCCGGCTTCAATTCGATGAGCCGTGTGTCCTTGACCAGTCCGATATTCGAATTGTAGATGGTGATCGCCACATCCTGCTGATCTTTCAAGGTGCTGGTGAGTGGTGATGTGGAACCCTGAATCCCTGTGCGGTTCAGGGCATACCCTATCTGGATAGAAAAGATGAAAGTGATGAGAGTGATGACAATAATTAACTTTTTCATGTTGGAAACCTCCTGCGTTTGGATTGTAGCGCCCTCATTGATTGGGGGCAGTTTTATTCTTAAAGACAACAGGGGGATGGATTTGGTTCCAGAAAAAAGAGAGGCAGAGGGGAACAGTTTGAAAAGATTAGGGTTTAATTAGAGTCTGTTTATAAATGCACTTTTTGTGTCATGCCCCGATTAAATCTGGACATCCAGAAGGTCTTGAAATTACTGGATTCCGGCCTTCGCCGGAAAGACGACCTTTTAGTGGAGTATTTATCTGCTTTTGTAGAAGTCCCCTTTTAAAAGCAAAAGTGGGGGCACTACTATTTGATAACAATAAGTTTTAGGTTTCACTACAGTAAATTTAAAAAGGAGGTTTTATTGTGGGAAAAATTTTAGTGAGGTAAAAGCTATACAATGTGATGATAAAGAATGAGTTACCTATATTCTTGCTTCCTCTACAACGAATTTAATCTTGGGGACAGAAATTTTCGGAGCTTTTGCAATCCGCTCGGAACTTTCTATTAACCTAAAAATGGATTGTCCCACATCTGCTTTAACCACCTTCTCACCACATTTAGGACATACTCCTGCGGGGACATCCTCCACAACGATAAGCTTACCCCGAATCCAGAAGTCTTGCTTAATAGATTCCTCCTTCATCTGGGTATTGCAAATCTCACATTCTCCATAGTTATAATTTATCTTTTTTTTCATCATTTTTCTTCCTCCAAGGCGTAGGTAGTGATAAATAATAGTTTCCCCGTGCTCTTGATTCTACATATAACACCAATTATTCGCCCATCTCTTGCAGGTCCGACTACTTCATAGCGGGTTCCTCTTGGATCTCGGGTGAATTTGCGAGTTATTTGTCCCTTAGCAATTGCCATTTAAACATCGGCGAAAGCAAGATTATCGTTAGCCATTTCTTCAAAAAAGTGGGGAATAGTGAATTCAAAGTTTTGTTCTTCTACTTTTTCCCGGATCTTATGAATTATAGCCAAGCAATGATCCTCTTTCTTATCATAACATTTTCGGTTTTTTAATTAAAGCGGTGCATTCCTCTATGAGCTAAAAACAAACATATTTAGAATTCATTAGCAAAAATGCTTTTCTTAAATCAATGTCCCTTCGGTCCAACCCAGTTTGACTATCTCGATGCGGCGAAGGTCGCTCACCCCGAGTTTATATTTTTCGTCCGCTGCGAAGATGTGTTTTGGAGTTGTATCGAGGGGCCTGTCCTCTCCAAAATGGGCGATCCGTTGAAGTTGAAGCAGGCGGGCGCCCACGGCATCGAGCGCCACAGGATCGTTTCCGATAAGAAGCCCTTTGTATTCAGAGACGAACCGTCTGTCGAAGTGGTGGGCCCCCCGGTTGTAGAATTGGGTTCGGATTAAACTGAGGATATTAAGCCGTGTTTTACCTCTGACAATCGGCTTGTTCCAAATTGAAGCAAGAGGAGAGCATGCCTCTCCGTGGTAAAGCCAGGGGGTTGAAACAAACATGACATAATTTTTGATACACCCGCCGATTCCTGACCAATGATGGGTACGTAATGGACGGACATTAATTAGAGCGGTTGAAGACTTAAAAATTGGATTGTTCAAGACCCCCCGATCATCAATCCCAATATTCTTTTTGGGAACTCCGGCATCCATCACACGCTTCACAATGGCTGCTTCCAGTCCTTCGGGAGTGGGTAGATGGAACCAGACGTTGCTTTTGATGCCTATCATATCCGTGGGCTTAATCAATTTCTTCCAGGCCTGAATGGGGTCTTTTTCTCCGAGGAATTCACAGACTCCTTCGTCGAGCATCTTCTGGATGATCTGGGGACTGATATTTCCCTGCGAATCGATCACATTCTCGTCACGGATAAGGACGACTTTGACTTTCTCTTCGGCTCGGACCTCCTTACCGAGGGTTGAACCGAGTGTGGCTCCAAGAGCGGAATAAACTGTGTCCCTTAAGAAGTCACGCCTTGTAATAGTTCGGTTATTCTTCATTGTCTTTCCCTTTCGGTAATGTTAAAGAATTTGGAATTACGGTAATGTTATAAGAGCTGAAAACGACGGACGTAACCATTTATAGACGATACGGGCATCGTCTCCGTTGCCATTAGACGCAACTCTATTTTACAGACAATTTCTTCACGACCATCTGAATCAATTGCTCTGCTTTTTCGACAGTGGAAGCGTCGAAAACCACCAGAATATACTGCTGGTGGATTTTAGCGGAGGTCCATTTCCCGTTCTCTGTCTTGATCGTTCTCGAAGCCGATGATTCAGGCATATAAGCTTTCACAAAACTTTGGAAAGCGCTTTCGGCCAGGTTCTTAGTGGAATATTGAACTAAAAGGAGAAAGATTTTTTCTTTTGTCTGTTGTGGAAGATAGGTTGCCAGAATCCCGTTTGTCCGATTCCCCAAACGAAGAATGTTCTGATGGGAAAGGAAGTAGTGGTGATTTAACACCAGATGAAGATGAAAATAGCGGAGGGTTCTTTCCGAAAGGTCTTCTTCGGGCAAGAATTGGATGAGTTTTGGTTTCAAGCCACCCTGATTAATATTTCTTGCTATAGCTTCGCCGATAACCAGGATATCTTTTTTGGTGGTGGGGGTTTCTCTTTCTGCAAAGACATTGGCAAAGTATTTTCCTTTCCAGAAACGGAGCAGCCCACCTCCGTAATCGGACCCCTGACCGATTTTGACATCTTCCTCTCCTGTTTCATAAGAGAAAATTCCAAAGGCCTCCGCCGGAGAATCCATATCAAAAAACTCTACCAGGATGGGAGGTTGGTTCGTTTTGACATATTTCCGAACCACCAGAAGTTTGAAGGCATAGGAACGATACAGTTCTGCCGCACCATTCATATAACGGAAGGACGAGTTGCGATCATAAAACTCATCTTTTCCATCTGCTATATAATCTTCAACTTTCTGGGGAAGCAGTCTCTTCATTGTCACCTGCCTTCCTTCCTTCTCTGCGGATAGGGTAGGGCATTCGGTTGTGACCAACACCACCCAAATCGCAAGAAGTGAGTACAGGAAAACTTTCATTTTAGCCGTTATTTTCCATTTTGACCGACAGGGCAGGATTTAAAACAGTTGAAACAGAAGTACTGAAATCCGATGAAGCTCGCCTGATAGAGACGCCAGAAGTTGACATCCTTAACCATCTTTTTCTGATCTTCGGTTGTGCTTTCAGCAAATTTAGACCAGAAACGGATGGCGGTTCCGATGCCATAGGGCTGGCTATTTTTAAGGCATTTCATATCATCGGTTTTGCCTTCTTCGTTAAGCGCACCTGCAGGGCAACTCTCAACACAGATATTGCAATCGGTGCAGAGTTTTTCAGTGACAGGTGGATCTGAAGGTAAATCGAGGTCGGTCACCATTGCAGTAAAAAGCGCTCTCGATCCCAACTTGGGATGAATGACGAGATTGTGTCTCCCAAAATTTCCCAGGCCAGCGGCAACGGCGGCATGGCGCAATGAGATGTCGCCAATCGTGCCCTTGGTTTCATAGCTCATATAGAGAGGATAGGAAGGTGGCACGGTCATGGCTTTTGCCTTTAATTCTTTCTCTAAAAAACGCGCCATCCTGTAGTTGGAGGAGCGGGTGAATTCTAACTCGTCGAGCCGGCCCCCCATTGCGATCTGCATATTGCTGCTCTCACAATTTGAGAGAGCCTTGTAGGCGAGAACGACGAGCGATTTCGCCCCTGGAAAGATGGACTCCAGATTCGGAGATTTAGGGCTTTTGTAGTCCTTTACCGAGGCTATTCCAACATCATCTATTCCAATACCCATAGCAAATTCCTTAATTTTTCCTTTCACTGTACACCTCCTCTTATCCGTTCGTTCAGTTGAGGCCATTTGACGAGGCTCTCCCGATACTCAATATACTCCCAGACCTCCTGTTGATATCTCTTCTTCTCTAGAAGACCTCTCTCCATACTCGTGAGGTCTATCAGTAGACCTCCAGTCTTAATCCAATGGCCATTCACTCTTTTGTCCTGATTGCAATCCATCTGACGTCTTTTCCAATCGGAGTCACAATTCCTCATTTCTTCAATAATCTACCATATTTTAGAGAAAGTTAAAACTAAATAAAGCGCCAGGCGGTTCATGGAGTTGTTTTTTTCTATTTTTTAAATTAAACTTAAAATATTTATGACCTAAGGAGGATCGATTATGACCATGATTAACTTCGGTGGAGTGGAAGAAAAGGTCGTTACCCGTGAAGAATTTCCACTTTCTAAGGCGAAGGAAGTTCTTAGAGAGGAGACTATTGCAGTATTAGGATACGGAGTGCAAGGCCCCGGGCAGAGTCTCAACATGCGGGACAATGGTTTTCGTGTGATCATCGGTCAACGTCAAAATACTTCTTCCTGGGATAAAGCCATGAAAGATGGTTGGGTCCCAGGAGTGACATTATTTCCCTTGGATGAAGCTGCATCGAAAGGAACGATCATTCAATATCTGCTATCCGATGCAGGTCAAAAAGCATTCTGGCCAACCGTCAAACCTCATCTTACTGAAGGCAAGGCCCTCTTTTTCTCTCATGGTTTTTCTATTACTTACAAAGAGTTGACGAGTGTTATTCCTCCAGGAAATGTTGATGTCATCATGGTAGCCCCTAAGGGGTCCGGACTTTCTTTGAGGCGCAATTTCCTTGATGGGAGTGGGATTAATAGCAGCTATGCAATCTTCCAGGATTATACAGGGAAGGCAGAAGAGAGGGTGCTTGCATTGGGTATTGCCATTGGATCAGGATATCTGTTCCTCACTACCTTTGAAAAAGAAGTCTATAGCGATTTGGTGGGAGAGAGAGGCGTTCTCATGGGGGCGATTGCCGGGATCATGGAAGCGCAGTATCGTGAGCTTAGAAAACATGACCATAGCCCCAGTGAAGCTTTTAATGAGACGGTCGAAGAATTTACCCAGAGTTTAATTAGACTCGCCGCCGAAAAAGGGATGGATTGGTTATATGCGAACTGCAGCACAACCGCTCAACGGGGCGCTTTGGACTGGAAGGGTAAATTCCGGGAAGCCGTTGCTCCGCTGTTTTCGGACCTTTATGAACGTGTTGCCAATGGGGCCGAAGCAAAAATCGTGCTGGAAAAGAACAGTCAACCCGACTATCGGGAAAAACTGAATGCAGAATTGGCCGAAATGGGAAATTCTGAAATGTGGCGGGCAGGAGCGAAGGTTCGGGAACTTCGCCCGGAAAACTGGAAGAAGAAAGCCTAGCCATCTAAACTTCAGATTAATTTACTTGTGAGGCCTCCATCGACAATGAGCTGTGTCCCGGTGATATATTTGGCCTCATCCGAAGCAAGGAATAAAGCCGCATAAGCAACGTCCCAGGCATCTCCCATCTTGCCCGTTGGGCATTGTTTATTACGGATTTCAATCATTTTTTCCACATCCCCGGCGGCATAAAAATCTTTCAGCGGTTCTCGAATCAGCGGTGTATCCATCAGTCCTGGCAAAATGCAGTTGGCACGAATGTTCTTAGCGGCATATTGCATAGCAATACCCTGCGTCAATCCGAGAATTCCTGCCTTGCTCGCATAGTAGGTAATGTAGGGGATGCCTGTATAACGAATGGCGGCCACCGACGAAATATTGATAATCACCCCTCCCCCCTGTCTCTCCATGTGGGGAAGTGCGTATTTGCACGTTAAGAACATGCTCTTGAGGTTAACGCTCATGACGCGGTCCCAAGTTTCTTCGCTTGTGTCCACCGGTCCGCCCAATACGACGATGCCGACGTTATTATGCAAAATATCGATCCGGCCATAGGTCTTCAGGCATTGATCGACCATAGATTTAACATCCTCCGGATTCGAAACATCCACCTTTGCAATCGTGCAGACCCCTCCTTCCTGATCAATAATCGATTTTGTCTCCTCGGCTGCGACTGGGTTAATATCTATGGCAAAAATCTTTGCTCCCTCACGTGCGAACAAGACTGCCGTTGCCTTGCCGTTTCCCCATCCCGGCCCAATCGATCCGGCTCCTGTAACGATGGCCACTTTATTTTTTAAACGCTCACCCATGTTCATTTCCTTTCATTCATAAACTTGCAAAGTCATCCTCACCTTCCTCCTCCAAGCGTAACCCGGGGAAGCCATAAAATGATTTCGGGATAGGCAATACATATGATAAGACCAATCGCTTGTAGAATCACGAAGGGAACAACCCCCCGGTAAATATCCCACGTGGTAATCTCAGGAGGGGAAGCTCCCTTCACAAAGAAGATCGCATAGGCAAAAGGAGGTGTCAGGAAGGACATCTGAAGGTTCACACAGACAAGCAATGCAAACCACAATTGATCAAATCCCAATGCGGAGACGACAGGCAGGAAGATGGGGACGAGCATATAGAGGAGCCCTTGCCAGGATATAAAAAAACCTCCGATGAAGAGGATGAACATCATGGTGGCCAGGATGAACCATTTGCCCAAAGGGAGGCTCATTAAGGCGCTCTTAACCAACGCCCCTCCTCCTAAGTAGAGAAATACGACATTAAAAATTCCAGCGCCTACAATGATGAAAAAGACCATGGCCGTAACGATCAGGGTGGTATGGGCGGCTTCTTTGACATACTTCAGGGTCAATTTACGATAGAAAGCGGCGAGGATCAGGGCAAAAAAAGCTCCTATCCCCGATGCCTCTGTTGGAGTGGCAATCCCAGCAATAATAGACCCCAAGACACCGACAATGAGGAAAAAGGAGGGAAGCATTTGAAACGCCGTATTTCTAATTAGCTTTAAACCAATGGGAGGTCTTTCCTCTGCGGGAATGGCCGGTGCGGTCTGCGGTCGAAGCCATGTCCGCATCAGGATATAGGATAAAAACAGGAAAGACAGAAGGAGCCCAGGGAAAAGTGCGGCCGCAAAAAGTTTCGCCACCGACAGATTCGCCAGAGGTCCGTACATGACCAGCATCACACTCGGAGGAATGAGGATCCCTAGGCTTCCTCCGGCGCAGATGACTCCTGTGGCCAACCCTTTGTCATATTTTCTTTTGAGCATAGAGGGAATGGCCAATAAAGTCATGGTGGTCACCGTAGCGGCGATGACGCCCGTGCAAGCGGCAAAAATCGTACAGGTGACAATGGTGGCAATGGCAAGCCCTCCCCTCACCGGGCCGAAGAGTTCATAAAGCCCTTGAAATACCTTTTCCGCCACCCCGCTTTTTTCGAGAATTGTCCCCATAAAAACGAAGAGAGGAACCGCAATCAGAATCTCACTCTCCATCACGTCGAACACCTGCAACATGGACATGGGAAAAATAGCAAGGCCCTGAAATAGAATGCCAAAAAGAACGCCAACGAACATCAAAGAAAAGGCCAGATGCACTCCCCCAATCACCATAGTCAGGAGCAGCAAAAACATGACCACCGCAGCAATCTGATCAAGATTCATAATGGCTTCCCCTTTTTGAGAGCTAATATATTTCGAACGATTTCAGCCAGAGATTGGAGACTCAGAAGAAAAAATGCAATGGGAATGATTGTCTTAATGGGACCGGAAGGGAAAAACCAGTTCGTTGTGGAGAGTTTTTCTTTCGTGGCCCATGCCTCAGCCGCAAATCTCACACCGGCCCAGGCAAACAGCATCATGATGAGAAAAAACACGATGGCATAAACAATGGAGTCGAAAATGAGCTTCCCTCGTGATGACAGAGTATTATAAACAATATCTATCCTGACATGACCCTTCTTGAGAAGGGTATAGGCTCCTCCGATCATGAACTGGACGCTATAAAGCATCCATAGCGTATCATAACCCCATCCCGTCGGGGCATTGAAAAAGTGACGCATCACCACTTCATAGACGACAAAAAAAGTGAGAGGGATGATGATCCAGGATGCAATGATTCCTGTCCATCCGCTGATTTTGTCAATATATTCAATGATTTTCATGGATGCTCCTTTGGGCCCTTTCTCAAAGGTTTTTCCCATCACCCCTTCTCTGTCCCCCTACCATCGGACAGGGGGAGAGAGAAGAAGATCGATGGGGGTTTGTGTTTAATCGAATTTGGTCAAATCGTAGTAGGGTTTGTATCTTTGAATAAATTCCCTCTGCGACTTCCAGACCTTGGCGAAGAAGGGATCCTGTTTTGATTTTTCATCTAATATTTGCATCGTGAGCTCTCTGGTTCTGGCCTGATCTTTTGGCGAAAGCTTGGTGGTTACAATTCCATAGTCTCGAATCTTTTTGTCAAATTCAATGGTTTGTATCCACCACTTCGTATATCCATCAAATGTCGCAGCCATTGCGGCGCTTTCGACAATGACCTTCAGATCAGCAGGCAATTCTTTCCAGGACTTCGTCTTAATCATCAACTGGAAGATATTGTTGGACATATGGACGGGCGGACCAAAGCGATATTTGCAAACCTCATGGAGACCGAGTGTATAATCGGCCGATGCCTCCAGGAATTCCGCTCCATCGATCAATCCGCGTTGAAGGGCGGGGATCACTTCGCCCCCGGGAAGCAAAACCACGGAGGCGCCTAGCTTCTCCCAGAGTTCCATGCTCAGCCCTGCGGCTCTCAACTTCATCCCCTTTATATCCGCCAGGGTTTTGATGGGCTTTTTAGACCAGACCTCTTCGGGAGGCGTCAGGCCCAGAGGGAGAACGATGAGTTCATCCTTATACATTTCCTGAGCAAGTTCCTTTCCTCCACCGCCGTATAGCCAGATAATTAAATCATTAAATTCAAGCACGCCTCCGGGCAGGGTGTAGTAAAGGTCTCCTGCCGGATATTTTCCTTTCTGCCAGGCTGGCGTATTAAGACCGAAGTCAAGAAGGCCGTCCTTCACCGCATCGTAAATTTTTGTGGGGGGGACGACCTCTCCTGCGTCATGGAGTTGAATGGCAAGCCTGCCGCCGCTCATTTTTTCCACATATTCTTTCCAAAGAGCGATGGTCAATTTGCCAAGCGGATTGTTCAGCGGGAAGCAACTTTGTCCTTTCCACTTGACCTGTTGAGCATGGCTCTGCCCAGCCATGATAAACATTCCCAACAGAATAGCCAATACGATAAGAGCAACACTTTTTCTTTTCATTATTTAAGCCCTCCTTTTAGTGTTCACCTTTAGAGTCATTAAAATCAATTTCGTTACCATTAGCCGTATTGTTCCTCCTTAATCGACCCTGAATCACCTCCTTCCTTGCTAATTAAACACCACCGCTCCCTTGATAAAATTGGTTGGCGGATGCTCGGTTTCAGCCAAGGCGCGTCCCAATTCCGATATCGGATAATGAAAATTGTTGATCTTATCAAAGGGGTACTGCCCGGAATTGATTAGACGCATGGCATCCGCTACGTTTCCAGCCTGGCCTTTGCCGCACACTATTGTAATGTCCCTCCAGACGAGATCGTCGAAAGTAATCGGGGTCTGTTTGCCGCCGGACAAGCCAATGGATACAACCCGTCCGGAGCGCCGCACCAGTTTGATGGCGGTCTGAATGGCTGAAGGCACGCTGGAGGTTTCAATCACCACATCGGGCGGACCACCGATGAGGTCTGGTACGATCTGAAGGGGGTCCTGACGGTCCACCTCAATGATATAATCCACCCCGATCTCCCTGGCAAGGGCAAAACGTGCCTGGTCGGAAGACAAGCCTAACATGACGATGGGAGATACACCAGCCTCCCGGGCCGCTGCAAGAGCGCACAAACCCTGGGAGCCAGCCCCGCTGATCACGAGGCTCTGGCCGAAGCTCATCTGCCCCAAGGTCTTAACCCAGCGTACCCCGTTTCCTACGACAGAGGAAATGCTTCCAGCCAGATCGGATGTAGCGGGCGCCAGTTTATGCAACAGTGTTCCAGCTTTCAAATACACATATTCCGAGTAACCTCCAAGGAGGTGGGGGGGCTGGTCACAGGTTAGGGATATTCCGTAAAGTCCCACAGTGGGGCAGTTGTGATAGTGATGGTCTGTTCGACACCAGGGACAGTGGCCGCACGGGATATAGGGCTCGGGGGTTACACGGTCTCCAACCGCCACTGGGTATTTTCTTGATGCTTCAGACCCGATCTCCACCACTTCGCCGGTAAACTCATGTCCCATGATGACCGGATAGCGTGCGGACCCTACTTGACCATGAAAAACCTTGATGTCCGTTGAACACACTGAAGTGACCCGTGTTCTGATCAGCACCTCTTCCGGGGAGGGGGGCCGAACCTCGAACTCTTGAAGCTCCAGATGCCCCGGCTCTACCAGCACCATCGCTTTGGCTTTCAAGTTTTTCCTCTTTATCAAAGCTTTGATTGATGGAATATTCTTTTGGATCTTTAAGTTCGGTATAAGACTTTCTTCACAGCGGTCACAATATCCTCCTCATCGGGGATGACGGCCTTTTCGAGAGGCTCGGCATATGGAATGGGGACATTCAAGGAACCCACTCGTTCTACCGGAGCATCGAGAAAATCGAAGGCCTCCTCTTGGATGAGAGAGGAAATTTCGGCTCCTATCCCATTCCTTCGACACCCCTCATGCACGATCACAACCCGATTGGTTTTACGAACGGATTGTAAAATGGAGTCAAGGTCTAAAGGAACAAGACTTCTGAGATCGATGACCTCTGCTTCAATCCCTTCTCCTGCCAATCGTTGCGCGGCCTTTAAGGCTTTCATGACCATATAGGAAATCGCAGCGATTGTGACATCCTTACCTTTTCTTTTTATATCGGACTGGCCAAAGGGGATAAGATATTCTCCGTCAGGGACCGACCCTTTAGTCGCATATAGCAGTTTATGCTCGATGAACATGACAGGGTTATCATCCCGTATGGCCGTCTTTAGAAGACCTCTTGCGTCGTAGGGTGTTGATGGCATGACGATCTTAAGGCCGGGGATATGGAGAAAAAGCGCTTCAAGGCTCTGGGAATGCTGGGCCGCATTCCCCCTGCCTCCGCCTCCCTGGGTTCGAATCACAAGAGGGATCTTCGCCTTGCCACCCGACATGTATCGCATCTTGGCGACCTGGTTGACGATCTGATCCATTGCGCATGTGGTGAAGTCAACATACATGATTTCAGCGATTGTGCGGGTCCCGGTCATTGCTGCCCCCAATGCAGAGCCAATGATCGCAGATTCCGAGATCGGGGTGCTCCTAATCCGGTGAGGCCCGAATTCTTCGAGGAGGCCTTTGGTTACGCCGAAGATGCTCCCGTAACGGCCAATATCCTCCCCGATGAGCATGAGAGAAGGATCTCTCTCCATCTCTTCCTTAAGGGTCATCCTGAGAGATTCAACAAAAGTAATTTCCGGCATCTTTCTGATACCCTGCCTCTCTCCCGTTGAGGTGGAAGGGATAAGAGCTATTTCAAAAGAAACAGGTCCTGTGTAGTTTCTTCAGGTGACGGAAAGGGACTCTCCTTTGCAAATCGGACAGCCTCTTCGATGGAGGCCCTTACCTTCGCTTCGATCGCCTTCCCGGTCTCCTCAGTCACGATTTTTTCTCGAAAGAGCTGTTCTTTAAACTGCTTAACCGGGCAACGGTCCAGCCATTGATTCATCTCTTCCTTCGATCGATAATTGATCCCCCTGCCGGGATCACCCGTAAAATGGCCAAAGAAACGATAGGTGACGCAATCGAGAAGTGCGGGTCCCTCTCCTGCTCTTGCTCTTTCCACGGCTTCCACGGTTTTTGTATAAACTTCGATCACATCGTTTCCATCGAGGCTCACCCCGGGAATGCCGTAAGCGATTGCCCGGTCTGAAATACGGAAGATGGATACGGCCTCACGGACCGGCGTGGAGAGGCCGTATTGGTTATTCTCACAGATAAAAACAACCGGAAGCTTCCAGAGTGCGGCTAAATTGAGGCTTTCATGGAAGGTCCCTTGATTCGTTGCGCCATCTCCGAAGAAACAGACAACGACTTGATCGGTGCCCCTGTTCTGGACGCTGATTCCCGCCCCAACGGCGATGGGGATGCCTCCGCCCACAATCCCATTGGCTCCCAGATTTCCTCCCTCGAAATCGGCGATATGCATGGAGCCACCCTTTCCTCTGCAATAGCCGGTCTCTTTACCGAGGAGTTCGGCCATCATTCGCTTCAAATCGGCCCCTTTGGCAATGCAATTGCCGTGACCCCGATGGGTGTTCAGCATATAGTCGTCCCGTCGCAGAGTCGCACACACTCCCGCGGAAACGGCTTCTTGTCCGATACAGGGATGGACATTACCCCGGATGAGGTTGTGTTCGAAGAGTTCAATCGCCTTTTCTTCAAACATGCGGATGGTCAACATCCGCTCGTAGAGCTTCAGACAGAGATTTTCATCCAATGGAATACTCATGCGACCCTATCCGACAACAGCTTCCCCGCCGGCTGTCAAAGAAGAAGAAGCGGGGGATTTTCGACGGTTTTCTTTATGCGATTTAAGAATTGGGCGGCTGTGGCCCCATCGACGATTCGATGGTCTGAAGACAGATTGAACCAGGCCATGGGCCTGACCTTGATTTCGCCCCCATGGAAGACGGGCTTCTCAACCGTTCTCCCAACTCCGAGGATGGAACATTCGGGAGGGTTGATAATCGGGTTAAATTTATCGATTCCAAGCATCCCCATGTTGGACAGGGTAAAAGTCCCCCCTCCCACTTCTTGGAGAGAGAGTTTCCCCTCTTTTGCTTTTTGGGTGAGGCCTCTGAGTGTGGAGGCGATTTCCGTTAATGATTTTTGATCGGCATCATGGACGACGGGAACAATCAGTCCGTCCTCGAGAGCAATGGCCACTCCGATGTTGATCTCCTCTATTAAATGAATCTGATCCCCTTCGATTCTCGAATTGATGATGGGTTGGTCTTTCAGGGCTGAGGCTGCCACTTTCACGAGGATATCTGTCAGGGTGAGTCGCAGATTAGTGCGTTTTTCCACCTCCTCTCTCAATTGGTCATGAAGTGCCAGACAGGAAGTCATGTCAATTTCTAAGGAGAGGTAGAAATGAGGGACATTCTGAAAACTTTCCGTCATCCGCTTGGCAATGATTCTTCGGATCCCTTTGAGGGGGATCAATTTTTCGGAAGACTTCCGCAGGGGAGGGGCCACTCCTTTTTCGGCGACCTTCAAGACATCCATTTTAATGATCCTTCCCGTCGGGCCAGATCCTTTGATGGAAGAAAGGTCGATCCCTTTTTCTTGAGCCATCTTCCTGGCAATCGGAGAGGCGAGGATCCTTTCGGAAGGTTCTTTGCTTTGTGTTTGCACAGCAACGGGCAAAGATACCTCCACAGGGACTTCGGGCCTGGCCATTTCTATCTCCGCCATAGTTTCTCCTTCTTCAGCGATGATGGCAATGGGAGTTGTCACCGGGACGGTCTCTCCCTCATGATGGAGGATTTTCCGAAGAATACCGGAGGCCGGGGATTCATACTGAAAATTGATTTTCTCCGTAATAATTTCAACAAGAGGCTCCCCCTTTTCGACACGATCCCCTTCCTGCTTTAACCATTTTTCAATGGTTCCTTCTGTCATGGTCAAGCCCAGTTTGGGCATGATCACCGTCGTTGCCATAGTCGATCTCCGAATTATCCTTTCATCATATGGATTGCTCCCCCATCGGTATCGAGGGCAGCCTCCCAGAAGGCTTCTGAGAAGGTGGGATGGGCAAAGATCATCTCTTTTATCTCTTCCGCTCCAATTTCATGTTTCATGGCCATGGCCCCTAAATGGATCAATTCAGTAGCCGAAGGGCCAAAGATGTGGACTCCGAGGATCTCACCGTATTTCTTTTCGGAGATGATTTTGACCATACCTTCCGGGTTTCCCATTGCAATGGATCGGCCACAGGCCATGAATGGGAATTTGCCAATGTTGACTTCACCATATTCCTGGATGGCCTCTTCCTCTGTAAGACCGATGGAAGAGGCCTCGGGATAAGCATAGAGGCAATTGGGGATCATCCGGTAATCCACCTGGCTTTCTCTTCCAAGCATATTCTCTACAGCAATCTTCCCTTCATGGAAAGCCTTATGGGCAAAGAACCCCTTTCCTACGACATCCCCTGCTGCATAGACTCCTGGAGACGATGTCCTCATATGAAGGTCCACGCCGATGAAGCCATCTTTTAAAGAAACAGAAGCCCTTTCTAAATCAAGAGAATCGATATTTCCACGCCTCTCAGCCACCACCAATACTTTTTCAACCTCCACTCTCTCTTTTTTTCCCCTTTGACTCATCGTAAGGCCTACGGACTTATTTTTTTCCATGACTTCCGTTGAGACCACTTCTGAATCCGTCCAGACCTTCACCTTTCTTTTTGCGAGCAGGCTCTTGCACCGGATGGAAACCTCCCGGTCCATCCTCGGGAGGATGCGATTCTCTTTTTCGATGAGGATTACGTTTACTCCAAATGTATTGAAGAAGGTGGCAAACTCCAATCCCCGTCTCCCTCCTCCAATAATAGCAAGGGTGGATGGAAGATCCTCCATACAAAGGACTTCGTCACTCCCTATCACCCATTGGCCATCCCTTTTGAGGGGTTCCGATTCCTTTGGCACTGCCCCGGTTGCAATCAGGATCCGACCCGACTCCAATCGTTCTACAACCTTTCCATCTCTCTTGACACCTATGGTTCGGGGGTTGTGGAAGGAGGCCTCTCCCTCGATAACGATGATACGGTCACGGTTTAAAAGATTTCGCAGGCCCGAAACGACTTGTTGGACAGCTGTGTTCTTCTTTTCCAGTGCCTTTTTAAAAAAAGAAATAACTTCGCCTTTATCTCTTATCCATCCGGCTTTATTAAAAGCATCCCAAAGAGAGGCATCCTGCAAGAGGGCCTTTGTTGGGATGCATCCCCGATTGAGACAGGTTCCACCCCATTCCCCTTTTTCAACCACAGCCACGGACAGGCCTTTTTGAGCGGAGAAGATGGCTGGAAGATAACCGCCCGGTCCACTTCCAATAATGATCACATCAAAGTTCTTCGGTTGGTTTTGCAATGGGTATACTCCTTTAACGATAAGTCACCTGTTGCACGGCTTTGATGATATCTTCAACCTTTGGTAAAACAAAGTCCTCCAGGGTTGGGGAAAAGGGCATGGGAACATCCTTCGCTGCCACACGGATGACGGGGGCGTCGAGATCATCGAAGAGCTCTGAGCCGATTCTGGCGGCCACCTCCGCTCCGAACCCACCGGAGAGACATGCCTCATGAACCACGACAGCCCGGTTGGTCTTTTTGACTGATCGGGCGATGGTGTCGAAATCGAGAGGCTTCAAGGTCCTGAGGTCGATCACCTCGGCTTCGATGCCCATCCTGGCGAGCTCGTTGGAAGCCTCCAGGCACATATAGAGACCCGAACCGTAGGTGATGAGGGTGACATGATCTCCTGAACGTTTCACCGATGCCTTGCCCAGGGGCACAATGTGTTCCCCCTCAGGCACAGGGCCCTCCTTGGCAAAAAGCTTTTTGTGCTGGAAGAAAATAACAGGGTCATCATCGCGGATCGCGGCCTTTGTAAGGCCTTTTACGTCGGCAGGCTCGCTGGGGACAACCACCTTTATTCCCGGAGTGTGAACGAACCAGCTCTCCAACGATTGGGAATGGTGGGCTGCTGCCCGCAACCCCGCCCCGTCGGGTGCCCAGATGACTAACGGGACCTTGACCTGTCCGCCAAACATATACCGTATCTTAGCAGTTTGGTTGGCAATTTCATCCATGGCGCAGGTGACGAAATCTGCGAAATGCATATCCACCAATGGACGCATGCCAGTCAGAGCGGCACCCAGGCCCGCTCCGATAATGCAGGTTTCAGAAATGGGCGTGTCAATGACCCGTCCTGGAAACTTCTCGGACAGATTTTTAAATTGCCCGAAGATCCCTCCATGGGAGATCAGGTCTTCACCAATGATGAATATTGTTTCATCTATAGACATCTCTTCCTGTAGGGCCTCTGCTAAAGCGGCAGAACTGCTCATTACTCTATCTGCCATTGTTTCCCCCCCTCTGATCGTGGTCGGTTAGCCTCCCGCAGGGTGCGTCCGTGGATCAGCAATTCAATTACAGATTGATGAACATGTCGTCGAGAGCCTCTTCGGGCTTTGGAAATTCACTCTCTTCGGCGAACTTGATTGCTTCTTTTAATTCACAGTCCACCTTTTCCTTTATCTCATTTTCAAGTTCACTGGTTAAAATCTTTCGCCTCCTCAGAAGAGCGGCAAAACGGAATAGCGGATCATTTTTACGTTCCCATTCTGCAACCTCTTCTTGGGTGCGATATTTTTGGGGATCACCCTCAAAGTGACCGCGACGGCGGTAAGTCTTATTCTCAAGCAACGCAGGCCCTTCTCCTCGACGAGCCCGAGCAATTGCTTCGTCTGCGGCCTGGCGTACAGCCAAGATATCATTTCCGTCCACACTCAGTCCCGGGATGTTATAGCCGTTTGCCCGGGTGGCAATATGAGTGATCGAACAGGCATAGGATGTTCGTGTAGTCGATGCATAGCAGTTATTTTCACAAACGAATAAAATAGGAAGATTCCAGATAGCGGCCATGTTTAAAGCCTCGTGGAAGGTCCCACGATTAGACGCACCATCGCCAAAAAAACAGACAGCCACCTGATCCGTTTTCCTGAGTTTGATGGAAAGGCCTGCTCCAACGGCAATGGGAAATCCGCCGGCCACGACCCCATTCGCTCCCAAAATCCCAATCGAAAAATCAGCGATATGCATGGATCCACCCTTGCCCTTGCAATATCCTGTCTTCCGCCCCATCAGTTCCGCAAACATCCTCTTCAGATCCCCTCCTTTTGCGATCACATGGCCATGGCCTCGATGGGTGGTCGTGATGTAATCATCTGGCCGGAGGACGGAGCAAACACCGACGGAGGATGCCTCCTGGCCGATGGAGAGATGAATAAAACCGGGGATCTTTCCGGCGGCGAACATCTCGCCTGCCAGGGTCTCAAATTGACGGATGGTCACCATCTTCCGATAGAGGGATAACAGCATCTCCAGGCCAATGCTCTTCATGTCGATTACCGGTTTCAATTTTTCTCCTCTCATCTCTTGCTCGGGGGCACCAACACACAAAGGCCGATCCCTTCTTCCTTTCCGACGCTTTCTCCCCGATGGGGGATAGCCGGGTTGAAGTAGGCTGTGTCTCCTGCTCCGAGAAGATAGGTTCTATCCCCATAGATGAATTTGATCTTCCCTTGGAGAATGAAAATCATCTCTTCACCGTCGTGTTCAAAGAGTTTCTGGGCATGACTGCCCGGAGGGTATTTGATCACAAAAGGCTCGATCGATTTATTTTTCTTTTTATAGGCCAGGGATTCATAGGCAAAACCAATGTCTGTCCCCGGTCCCACCACTTCCTTCCTTTGGTTTCGCCTTATGATAACCAGATCTTCATTTTCTTCGGTATTTCCATCAAATAGGGTGGATATGCCCACCCCTAAGGCCACAGCGATTTTTGAAAGGCTCGCTATGGAAGGAGCGGTGATGCCGTTTTCAATCTTTGAAATAAAGGCCTTTGAAAATCCGGTCCTCGATGCCACCCATTCTTGAGTCAGTAATTTTTCTGTCCGGATCTGCCGGATCTTTTTGGCAAACTTTTTTCGGGTCATTTTATTAACTATTTATCAATAAGTTGACTAATATTTAACAAAACGGAAGGAAATGTCAACAAAAAAGTTGACGCAGGGTGAGTCAAAAGAGAAGAGTCAGGGCAGCCCATAGATTTCGGATCGTTTCTCCAAAAGGTTTATTCCCTAACCCATCCATTAGCAGGGAGGCCAGAAAAAGCACGGATACAAGAGTCAGAAAACAGAAAAGAACCAAATCATGATAATGATAAAATTTGCCGACCCATTGGGCGGTTTGGTAAAAGGCAGTGTTTTCGTATGGTAAACCCTTTCGTTCTCTTGAATAATAGGGAGTATCAATCCCTGAGAAGAGGATGAGGAGCCTTGAGCTGAGGTAAAGGAGGAAGACGAAGAGAACCGCACCGATGGCAGCCTGAGGAGGTAAATCCAAAGTTAGAACTAAAGCGTGGGTGAGGAGTCCATAGAGGATTCCTCCGATGAGCGCCAGAGTGATTCGAATGGAAAGTGAGTTAAAGAAGCCCATCTGCTTAATCGAATTGCCAAATGTCAAAGTTCGAATGTCAAAGGAAATCCTAAGCTCAAATGCTAAATTGAATCAAGGAAGAAATATTATGTTTTTTAATTTGAAATTCCTTTGGCATTTGGGTTTTGAAATTTGAACTTTGAACTTATCATCTTATACCTCACAAGATTGGCGAGGGCTTTAGCAGCCCTCTCCGGTGTGGGGTAGTTTGGAATCCCTGTCTCTTCGATCTTTTTAACTTCTTGATTCCAGATTCCATCAGGCGCTGAGATACAACAGATAATCGGTTTTTTTCTAGTCATGCTAAGAAAGGACTCTGCGAGGGTTCCAACAGCAGCCCTGTTCGCTGAGGCGAACATGATACAGAATAGGATGGCATCGATCTGATCATCTCCCAGCACGGCCTCTACCGTTCCTTTGATGGCAGCGGAGTCATACCAGGCAGGGCCCATATCCACAGGGTTCGTTCTGATCGCGAGAGGCGGGAGTAGAGTTTCTACTACTCTCTGGGTTTGTGGAGAAAATCGAGGGATGGACAAGCCTTCCATTTCGCATACGTCACAGGCTGCCATCCCGGGTCCGGCCTGGCCTGACAGAACAGCAACCCTGTTTCCATTCGGGAGGACAGAGAGTGCTAAGGCCTTGGCCGTATCGAGGAGCTCTTCGGAACTCCTCACTGTTAGAATACCTGCCTGCCTGAAAGCGGCTTCGTATATCTCGTGTTTTCCTGCAAGGGAGCCTGTGTGGAATTGAGAAGCCTGATCACTGGTTTGAGAGACTCCAACCTTATAGGCAACGATCGGTTTTTTACCGTTTCCTCTTTTGGCGAACTCCACCAATCTCCTTGGATCATCTATTCCTTCGAGGTACATGGCGATCACCTGGGTCTCTGAATCCCCCTCCAGATACTCCACCATTTCAGCAAAGTCCAGGTTACAACGATTTCCCAACCCGATGACTTTACTAAACCCCACCTGACTTCTCATAGCTAAAAAAGCCATTAAATGGGACATCCCGCCGCTCTGACTGACGAAACTGATTCCCCCTTTAGGGATAAAAGAGAACTCAGGAGTAAACGAAGCATTGATTGGAAGATGGAGGTTGGTGATCCCGAAAGTGTTTGGCCCGACGATCTTGATCCCGAACCGGTTTGCCAGGTCGGTGATCTCCTTTTGCAATGCTTCTCCTTTCTGGTCTTCAATCTCTTTGAAGCCAGCAGTGATGAGAACGATTCCTCTCACACCCTTCTCGTTGCACTCGTTGATGATTTTAGGCACCTGCTCGGCTGGGAGGACGATGATCGCCAGGTCAATGGTCCCGGGAATCTTGAGCAGGGAAAGGTAGGTTTTAATTCCGAAAATTTCGTCCCTTCCAGGATTAACCGGAAAGATTCTTCCGGAGTATTTCCCTTCAGTCAAACTCCTCATGACATGAGATCCCAATTTACCGGGATTGTCCGAGGCGCCAACGACTGCAACTGCCCCGGGTTTAAAGATGGCATCCAGTGTTATGTGTTTCTTATCCATGAGACCCCTTTCTATTTAAAGATGGGTGACTTATTAAAAGGGCATCTGAAAATCCCGTCCTATGGACAGGGATGAAAGATACCTCTACTGAAAACAGAAAAAAGTAAAACAGATGCTGAACCAAGTTCAGCATGACATGAGGGTTTGGTTCTTGTCTTTTTGTCATCCCGAACTTGTTTCGGGATCTCGGTTTTGGGTTTAAGAATTTAGGTTTTAAAGCCCCGCCCTGTGGACGGGGCTCCTAACTTAAATTTAAATCAATTGGGAACGATGAGCAAATTATTTTTGTGGAAGGCGGGAGCAATTTGTTAGATTAAAATTGGAGATTGGAAATAGCGGAGTCCCCCATTCTTTTGGAATGGGGGACTGAGAGATAGGGGAAAAGGCAGTTACATCCCGGGTCGATTTTCCGAAATCAGAATGGTCAGGTCTCTTGGCAGAGACTCCGCCTTCTTATTTGGATGTGATGACCGGATGGGCTCTCCGGTTTTTGGACCAGGCCGTTTCATTATGAGCTGAATCTACGGGTTTCTCTTCACCGAAGCTGATAATGGTGACCCGATCCGGTGCAATCCCGAGGGAGTTAAGGTACTTTTTAGTGCTGCTTGCCCTTCTCTCTCCGAGGGCGAGATTATATTCATCGGTTCCTCTCTCGTCGCAGTGACCTTCGATCTGAATCTTAATCGTAGGATATTTCTTTAAAAAAGCAGCGTTTCCTTTTAATGTTTCCGCATCGACAGGCCGGATATCGTATTTGTCATAGTCGAAATAAATGGGTTTGAGCAGACTGCTCTCATAGACGACCCCCTCCATACCAGGAGTCTTCTTAGCTGTGAGGCTTTTTTCCAGTTCCCTTTTGGCTGCTTCTTCTCTTAACCTTGCTTCCTCTTTTGCCTTTTCTTCCGCTTGTCTCTTCGCTTCTCTCTCTTTCTGTTCTTGGGCTTTCCGTTCGGCCTCGATTCTTGCTGCCTCTGCCTTGGCTGAAGGCTCATCCTTCACCACTGTTTTCTTCGGGCAACCCATCAGGATAAGGCCGAAACAAAGGATAAGGACCATGACCCATAGACTTTTTCTGTTCATCTTAAACCTCCTTTTATTAGTTGATTTTTTTCTTCCTTTAAACTTTGTTCATAACCCTGGAATAACCAGGATGATGATCGCCTCTTTCTTTCCAATGTTTTTCCATCCATGCGGTTTGGTGGAATTAAAATAGACACTATCCCCGTTTTCAAGAATATATTTCTTCTCTTCCAGGGTAAACCTTATCTTCCCCTGAAGGACAATCCCGAATTCTTCTTCATGGCGGGAAGAATAGGGGTGTTCACCACTTATTCCACCTGCCTCCACAACCAACATAAAGGGTTCAATCTTTTTCTTGCTGATTTCATAGGCCAGCGGCTGGATGATGGCCTTTGACCCCTGACTGAAGATCCTCCTTCTATCCCCCTTTCTCATTACAATGGTGTCGGGTCGGGTCTGGTCGTCAAAAAAATGGGTGATGTTTATATTGAGAGCGATGGCAAGATTTTCCAGAGAGGCCAATGATGGGGATACCTGTCCGAGTTCCAGTTGGGATATGAAGCTTGCAGAAAGTCCAGTCTTTTCTCCCAATTCGCGGAGTGAAAGCTGGGCCTTTTCACGAAGCGATTTCAACTTATTGCCAACGGTCTTCATGACGTTTGTTTCTTGTTTATTACATCCATTTACAAATGTCAAGTATTACTTTACGCACACCCTCACCCAATTCTTCGTCTGAAATTAGGGACACTTCCCTATTTTTAAAATTAAGGTATCAATTTAGCTTTTTGAAAAGAAGAGATATATGAGTCAATGGATCAAAAGAATCATCATAAAATCCCCTCCGGTTTCGAGTCGCAACGACCTTAGTCCCCCTTTGCCCCGTTTTCTACGGGGATAAAAAGACCAAAGGGGGAATTCCTTTCACCTCCCTTTGGAAAATAGGGCTTCACGAAATTGTTTTTGAAGCCTCTCGGGAGAGGGTAGGGATGAATGATTTAACGAAACGAATTTTATCTTCATGTCCGGAGCGTTTTGCAGCTAAGGCTACCAATAGTACAGTGAT
>VGRY01000017.1 GCA_016875195.1 Deltaproteobacteria bacterium | reverse complement strand
CAAGGCTTTAAATGATCAAGGGTTCGAAATGAGCGGGTTTCGGGATCTCCTTCAAAGCCTTGAGAAGATGAGCGTGGGTCAGGAGAAGATCTACTTACCGGAAACCCTGATCGCCTCCATTGGACAGAGCCCTCTGCAAAAAGGGATTGAACCCTTTCTCACGCAAAAGGGAGAGACCTATCGCGTGGTTTCACATCTTTACTATGGAAAGGGAAAACTTGCGCTGGATCAATTAGAGAAGGAGATTCCGGGAGTTTCCATCACCGGTCCTGAACGGGTGGAATCGGAGATTCTGAAGGTGGTCAAAGAAGACCTTTTCCTCCTCGCACCGATTTCATTCATGATCATCCTGCTTCTCGTCTTCTCCCATTTCAGGAGATGGAGCATCACCCTGTTTACACTGACGCCACTGGTGATGGGACTGACCTGGATGTTAGGGGCAATGGTTCTCCTCGATATACGAATTAATTTTGTCAATGCGGTCATTCTTCCCATGATCATCGGGATGGGCATTGATAACAGCGTTCATCTGATGCATCGCTATTTAGAAGATGGGGGGAGGGATCCCATTCATGCCTTACGAACGACAGGCAGGGCCATGACCCTATGCACCCTCACCACGATCCTCGGTTTCGGTTCTCTGGTCACTGCTCGATATCAGGCCCTCACCACCATGGGATGGGTGACGATCTTAGGGATGGGATTCTGTTTGATCACCTCCCTCTTTTTTCTCCCGTCGATTCTCATCCTCTGGAGAGGTAGGCATGGGAAACCATAAGAAATACGATGTCCTCATCATCGGCGCAGGCATAGGAGGCCTGACTGCGGGAGCCTTGCTTGCCAGAAAAGGATGGAAGGTTCTTCTTCTCGAGAAAGAGAAACAGGTAGGAGGCTATGTTGTCTCCTTCAGAAGGGGAGAATATACCTTTGATGCGACAGGGGCATTCATCGGAGGATGTGAGAAAGGGGGAGAGTTTGATCGGATTCTGAAAGAGATGGACGCCCGTGAGGCCATCGAATTTATTCCGGTCCGGACTATCCATAACATCTACCCCGGATTTGAGATTTGTCTCAAAACAGGAGGGTTTGCATCTTATGCCGATCGGCTACTCCATCTTTTTCCCGAAGAAGAGAAGGGGTTGAAGGACTATCTCTCCCTGGTAAAAAAGATTGGCGATGAAGTGAATGCTTACTCCCGGATCACTCCAGTCAGAAAAATCCTCTTTCCAATTTTTTTCAGGAACCTGATTCGCTATCACCGGACCACTCACCAGAGCATTCTTGATCATCTTTTCGAAGGAAGGGAGATCAAAATGGCTCTTCACACACTTCCTGTGACCGACCCACCTTCACGACTCTCCTTTCTCTTTGTTGCGACTCTGATCAGCAAAGCATTGAGGGAAGGCGTCTTCTATCCAAAAGGCGGTATGGGAAAGATCTCGGAAGCGATGGCCCATTCCATTCTTCGCTCAGGCGGAGAGATTCTCCTCCGAACAGAGGTGGATCAGATTCTGATCAAAGATGGAAGGGCCGAAGGGGTCCTGACAAAGGATGGACAGATATTTCAATCACCCCTGATTATCACCAATATCAATCCGAACCATCTGGTCCAGATGTTGCCTCAAGAGTCTCGTAACCCTGTAGCGAGAAAGATGGAGCGATTCGAATATTCTCTTTCCTGTTTTATCCTCTATCTAACAACGGATTTAAATTTAAGGGAGAGGGGGCTTCCCTATTTTACATATCTTCGCTCCCTTTCAGACCTTGAGGAAGAATACCAGATAATGCAAAGGGGCGAGATTCCTAAGAACCCCACGCTGATCGTATCAATTCCGACGCTCATGGATCCTTCATTAGCTCCTGAAGGGCAGCACATTGTTAAAGTCCTTGTCGTTGCCCCTTACCACTATCAGGAGAGATGGGGGGCGGGGGATTCTAAGACCTATCGCCGGATTAAAGAAGAATTTTCCCGGAAAATTCTTCAGCAATTAGAATCGAAATTGATTCCCGGATTGAGAGACCACCTCCTTTTTTCTGAGGCGGCCACTCCGCTCACCCTTGAACGATATACCGGAAATGAGCAAGGCGCCATGTATGGCCTCGCCTCTACTCCCGGGCAGATCGGAAATTTCAGGCCCCCTCATCAAGCTTCCATCCCAGGACTCTTCCAGGTGGGCCACTACACCCGGCCCTCCCATGGTATCGTCGGAGCCAGTCTGTCGGGGCTCTTTGCAGCGAGAGCGATCCTCCAAAAGAGTAAGCACCAAATCTCAAGCACCAAATAACAAATAAGCTCCAATCACCTAAATTCCAAAAAAGTCGTTTCGGTCATTTGGAATTGATATTTGGAATTGATTTGAGATTTGGGATTTGGAATTTGGAAATTAAAATGGAGGTGGGGTTGAAATACTCTTTTCTAACATCTTACAATTCGTTCGATGGAAAAGGTGGATTGTCTCTTCATCCATGTCCCCAAGCTACAGAACTATTACCGGCCCATCGGCCAGTTCATCTGGATCAACTTCCTGCCCATGGGACTCCTTGGGTTAGCCGACCTCCTTCAGCGGAATAATATCTCGGCCGAGGTGGTCCACTTAGGAGTGGAGTTCATCGAAGATCCTTCCTTCTCCGTTCTCGATCACATCAAAAAGAAAAATCCAAGAATCGTTGCCTTTGACCTTCACTGGCACCATCAGAGTTATGATATTCTGGAAACAGTTAGAAAGGTGAAAGAGGCCTTTCCCTCTGTCTATCTTCTCCTGGGAGGGTTCACCGCCAGTTTCTTCCATGAGGAGATCATGAAGAATTTTGATGGGGTCGATGGAGTGATCCGGGGAGAAGCCGAGGTTCCAATACTGGAACTGACTCACGCTGTGCTCCGGGGAGAAAAAGACCTCTTCTCCATTCCAAACCTTACCTGGAGAAGAAATGGGAGAATCATGATTAATCCCCTCTCCTATGTGGCCAACGAAGACGATCTGAACCGGCTCTCTTTTACCAATTTCCCTCTGTTGAAAAATTATTCCACCTATATCCGGTACATCGGACAGCCTTTCTATGTGAGGGGTGTTTCCAAAGAAAAAAATTTCTGGATGTATTCTCTGAAATCACCCATCTATCATCTCACCCTGGGCAGGGGCTGCCCTGTTCAGTGCACCTGGTGCAGCGGCAATATTCCCTCCCAGAAGACCATTACCGGCCGTAAAGAGGTCACCTTCAGAGGGGTGGAGGAAGTTCTCAAGACGATCCGGGAAGCCCTCTCTTACGGATACGAGACTTTCCATATCTGTTTTGATCCCTATCCCGGGAAGCCAGACTACTTTCTAAAACTCTTTTCCCGGATTCGCGAGGAGAAGATCCGGATGGAATGTTTCTTCGAATCATTCGGATTACCTACACCCCTTTTCATCCGTTCTTTTAAAGAGACCTTTCCAGGGCCTAAATCCCTGATCGGTATTTCGCCGGATGTCGGATCGGATCGGCTGAGAAGGGTTCACAAGGGACATGCCTATACGAAGAAAGATCTAATGGCGTGCCTCGATCAATTAAAAAGCCAGGAGGTCTTTTGCGACCTTTTCTTCACGGTGGGCGTGCCTTTTGAAAGGGAAGGGGATGTCGAGCAAACGATTGAGCTTCAAAAGGAGGTTCGTAAACGATACCCCAATGTGAGGGGGATTCGCACCTTTACGATTGAGATGGAGCCGGGTTCTCCGTGGCATCTTGATCCGGAGACCTTTGGAGTTAAAACCCAACTGGGGAATTTCATGGATTTCTACCATTACCATTCTGGTAAAGAGAACGCTTTTTCATCGCTGGGCTACTGGATTCCTGATTACTTCGAAGGTGCCGCAGATGGGAAAGCGTTTGAATCAAGATTGCAGGAACTGAGATGCAACAACTTCTGTTTCATCCATCCCGATGCAAGAAAGTCTTCGAGCCCCTTCTGGGGAAGGAAACTTTGCGACCTTTCAAGCTTCTTCTGGAAAGTGAAGGGATTGATAGGGAAGGAATAAATCACTCCTCGCCCGATCATAACCAATATCCAAGAACTTTCTTCTACTTCAATATAATCTCCCCTCTATCACCCGTATTTAACTCCCCCTTCCCATTAACCCCACCTCACCTCCCCTTAAATTAAGGGGAGGAAGGGAGGGGTTATGGGAGAAGAGTGAAGAGAGCCTTAGATTGAGGGATGGGAGGTAAGTTTTTAAAAATATCGATTGAATCTTGTAGGGGAAATTTGGTAGACTGGATTTCACAGATGAAGAAGAGAATCAAAGAGCTCATCAGCGACCTCCAGGACTTCTACCTCCTCTCCTTTCATGGGATGATGGGGGTCGTTAGACGGCCTTTCTATTTTAAAGATTTGATTGAGCAGATGGACTATGCCGGATCAGGATCGCTCCTCATCATTGTGCTCATCTCCCTCTTCCTCGGTATGGCCCTTTCCCTCCAACTTTCGGCAGAGTTGTCACTTCTCGGGTTGAAGATGTATACGGGAAAGGTGGTGGGCATTTCCATCATCCGAGAGATCGGCCCTGTTTTGACGGCTGTCGTCTTTGCAGGAAGGGTGGGCTCAGGTATTGCTTCTGAATTAGGGTCGATGGTTCTTGGACACCAGGTGGATACCCTCCGTGTCTTTGGCGTGGACCCCGTGAAGAAGCTGGTGACTCCGAGAATATGGAGCGCCTTCCTCATGCTGCCCGTTCTCACGATCATCGGGGACTGCGTCTCCCTCTTCGGGGCTTATTATATCGCCGTCTTTGTCAGCCATCAGAGCGGAACGTTTTACTGGAGCTCGATCAGGGAGGTTCTGGTCTATGAAAATGTGCTTGCAGGCTCCATCAAACCCTTTATCTTCGGTGTGTTGATCGCCTGCATCAGTTGCCATATGGGGCTCTCCACGAAAGGAGGGGCAGTCGGACTGAGGAAGACGACGACCAAAGCAGTAGTCATCTCCTTTATTGCCATCATCGTCGCCGATTTCGTTTTGACCAGAATCTTACTCTATGCTTTAGGGTTTAGCCTATGATCGAATTTGACCAGGTTTTCTTCTCCTATGGCCAGCGCTCCATCCTCAACGGTTTGAGTTTTGCCATCGATGAGAGCGAACGAGTGGCCATTCTCGGCGGAAGTGGGGATGGAAAGACAACGATCCTGAAACTGATCATCGGCCTGTTGAGACCTGACTCCGGGAAAATATTGATCGATGGAGAGGACATCGCTGAGAAGACAGAGGTTGAACTGCGAGACATTCGGATCAGATTCAGCATGGTTTTTCAGGATGGCGCTCTTTTCGATTCATTGAACGTCAAAGAAAATGTGGCCTTCCCGCTCAGAGAATATACGGAAATGACAGAAGAGGAGATCGATCATAAGGTGAGGGAACTGCTGAGAAGGGTGGGACTGGAACAGGCGATCGGACAGATGCCCGAGGAGCTCAGCGGCGGGATGCACCGGAGGGTGGCCATTATGAGAGCGATGGCCGCCTTTGAGCCCAAGATGTTTCTCTATGACGAAGCTACGACAGGCCTTGATCCTGTCAGCGCGGATGTCATCTGTAAATTGATTCTTGACCTTTCCCGGCAGGGAAGTGGATTTATTATTGTCACCCACAAAATGTTTGATGCCTTCCGATTGGCAAACCGGTTCATGTTTTTGAAAGGCGGTAGGATTGCCTTTGATGGAGACAGGGAAGCTCTGTTTCGGTCAACCCTTCCAGAGATCGGGATCTTTCTTGGAGAACTGAATGCTCAACGTGAAGGGTAAACTTCAACCTTTTTAAGCTTAAGAGCCGTTGCCGGCCATTGGAGGAGAGAGATGTTTGATATGAAAAAACAATTAAGGTGGGCCAAGCTTAAGGTGGGCCTCGTGATCACCCTTGCCCTCCTGGTGCTTCTGGTTGCGCTCTTTTTTGCAGGAGGGATTGAAAAGATCTTCTCCCCAAAGGTCGATCTGAAGATTCAGTTTCAGGATGTGCGAGGATTACGAAAAGGAGCGCCTGTTTGGATCTTTGGGACCGAAGTAGGTTCGGTCCGAAAGATTGATCTGGACCAGACGTCCGGAGCATTGGTAACCATCTCTCTTAAAAAGGATGTTTTGGGGTTTATTAAGAAGGATGCCAAGGCAACCATTATGACCATGGGGTTGTTGGGTGATAAATATGTTGAGCTCAACACTGGCTCTCCCAAATCGGAGCCCATTCAACGAGGAGAAGTGATCAGAGGGTCGCTTCCCGTTGAGATTTCAGAGGTGATGGAGACTGCAGGCGTCTCCATCGCAAAGATAGGCGATTTCATCGAGAAACTGGACAATCTCATATTGAAGATAGAGCAAGGAGAGGGGACGCTGGCTAAATTTCTCACCGACCCCTC
This sequence comes from Deltaproteobacteria bacterium, assembly GCA_016875195.1. Classification (GTDB taxonomy): domain Bacteria; phylum Desulfobacterota; class BSN033; order BSN033; family UBA1163; genus RBG-16-49-23. The sequence continues at coordinate 54,834 of VGRY01000017.1, read as the reverse complement.
GATCTATGATAACCTCAACCGAAGCGCCAAAACCTTATCCCTTACCCTGGAAGAGGTCAGGGGATCCAAGGGGACCCTTAAGATGCTCGTGGATGATCCATCTCTTTATCAGAAAATGGTCTCCGCGATTTCCTCCATCGAGGAGTTTGCCAAAAAGACAAACGAATCCGTAAGCGAAATCACCCGGAAAGTGAATGAGAGCCAGGGGACACTTAAAAAACTGTTGGAGGATCCCTCTCTCTACGATAAAGCCCTGGCAACCGTTTCCTCGATAGATCAGTTCAGTAAGAAATTGCACGATCAAACCGGTACCCTGAAAAAGCTGATTGAGGATCCACAGCTCTATGAAAATCTAAATGAAGGAGCGGGTCGTCTCTCTTCCATTCTGAAGCGGATCGATCAGGGAGAAGGCGTGGCAGGGTCATTGGTCAGAGAGAAGGCATTAATCAAGGAGTTAGAGGAAACGATCCATGAGTTTAGAGGGGCAGCAGGAGAGCTAAGAGAATTGATCAAGGATATGAAGGCCAATCCCAAGAAATATTTAAAGTTCAGTATCTTTTGATTGAAGAAGAATAATCGAAGTCAATCGGAAGATTTATTACTTCTCACTTCATAGACGGTGAGAGGAACGGAACTGCCTTTCACTGAAACTTCTCCCAAACTCCGTAGCCTATGAGGATGGACCTTGGGCAGGTGGCTGACCACCTCAGCGGAGATGAGCATGACCACCCCAAGAGACTTTGTTAATTCTTCGATACGCTTGGCAAGGTTGACCGTGAGACCGAGAACAGTCGAATCCATCCGTTCGGTTGAGCCAATTGTTCCCAGAATGACCGGTCCGCTATGGACACCGACACCGATCTGAATCACATGATCCGGAGAGAACTGATTCGCTGCATTGAAAGTCCTGACCGAAGTTAGCATGTCTACGCCACAGGCAACTGCCCGCTGGGCAGAATCAGACCCTTCAAAGATACATAAGACCGCATCACCGAGAAATTTATCGATCACTCCCTGTTTCGCATTCACCACATGGGCAAACTCCTCATAGAGTTGGTTGACCAGGGTAATCAGTTGGGCTGGGGAGAGACGTTCTGATAAAGCGGTAAATCCACGGATATCACAACAAAGGACGGTCACCCACTGCTGGTCGGCCTGGCCAGGACGGATCGATCCAAGGCCATGGATGGCAATGCGGCGTAGATAAGCAGGAGGAACAAATTTTTCAAAGACATCCCTTGTCTCACGAACAGTTTTCTCCAGGGCTCGGAAATGGACAGCCACCGTAAGGGTTAGAGAGATCGAGAGCCAGAAGGAGGTGAACCAGAAGATCTGATTGCCGAACGGCATGGGCAAGCCGGAAGACCGTAAAATATCGTGGAGTCCACCTAAGAGCCACAGGATCATGCCGAAGACAAATGGAAGAAGATAGGAGGGGCCTTCCCTCTTCAATAATTTTCTGGCTGCGGTGAGACAGTAGAAGAAACCAATGGCCAGAGTAAAGAAGTGGATCAGAGGCCTGAGCAGTTTTGATTGTGGTCTGAGAATTCCGGTGGCCACTTCATGGGGGACAAGGGGAAGCCCTAAAAACCAAGAACCCTGACCCGCAAGAGCCATTAAAGCCAGAATAAGGCTGATCCCGATGATGGCTTGAGATAGCCGGCTTTGTTTCATGTTATCAAGAGATGAAGTAAACCAGGCCCAGGTGGCTGGCAGGAGAGCCAGTGCGGCGAGATCGATCCGGTACCCCCAGAGAATGGATAGTGGCGATTTCTGAAAACCATAGATGACCCAGCCAAGGAAGAGTAAAGCCGAAAGAAGATAGAAAAGAAAGAGGCTTCTCAGGGGATGGTATTGACGATAGAGGCCCAAGGTGACCAGGCATAGAATAGACATGACCCCATTGGCAATCAAACCGATAAAGGGCCCTACGCTGTAATGAGGGATCAGATTGGGTAACATTTGAACAAACCCCGTAATAGAATTTTTAACTCCTCAATTTGGCATAGCCAGACCAAGCAGTGTTTGCAATTGGATAAAACTGAAACCTAAGTTTAAGGTTCCGAAGGGGATCAGGCAATCAGGAAATCAGGGAACAGGACGTCAGAACATCAGGGTATCAGAGAAAATCATAGCAAAAAGAATGAGTTATCCTGATGTCCTTATATCCTGAAACCTGCAACCTGATACCCTGGTATTCTGATAACCATTTCATTTCTAAGCAACTAACGAATAATAATCTTTCCCTTGTCTCTCTTCCACCCTGACCTTTCCTTCCTCCTTCAAAATCTCAAGGTGGCCGACGGCTTCGGAGACGCCAAGGAATATCTCAAAGGGGGGAACGCCCGGAAAGAGATCCATGGCGATCTCATAGGGGGTTTTTTCTCTTTGAGAGAGAAAGGAATAGACATAATCCATTCGTTCCTGATGGTGTCGGGTGATCTTCTGAATCAGACCTTTTGAATCATAAACCTCTTCTCCGTGACCTGGGAGAAGCAGGTCAACATCCAGCCTATCAATCTTTTTCAGGGAAGAGAGATACTCCCCGAGACCCGGATAACGAAGGGGAGCATTGTTATCTGGAACATATAAAACAGGATTAGGAGTGATCTCCTTTAACAGATGATCCCCTGTAAAGAGAGCCTTTTTCTCAGGCCAGTAAAAACAGATCAGTCCAGGGCTGTGGCCAGGACAGTGAATTGTCCTCCAGGTCATTGAAGCAAAAGAGATGGGCTCTCCATCTTCTAAGAAGAAAGCTTCATGGAGGGGGTCGGTCATTTTCTGGGCTGATTCCATAAAATGGATGGCTTGATTGACCAGGGTTTCCGGAACGCCATTTCTCAGGAGAATCGACTTCAGAGAACCGAAGGAGTGAATGATTGAGCGAATTCTTCCATACTCCTTTGGATGAATATAGATGGGAGCGCCGGAAAGAGAGGATATCTTCTGGGCCTGTCCATAGTGGTCGATATGGCCGTGAGTGACCAGAATGCGTTCGATCGATGAAATGGAGAAACCTAAATCGTCCAGACTCTTTGTAATGGTTTCGAAGGAGGCATCGGTCTTTATTCCAGCGTCGACAAGCGTCCTCGGTGACTCATCAATCAGATAGACATTGGTTGTCTTCAAGGGAAAAGGGATGGGAAGTTCGATCTGGTAGATCTTATCCAAAAAGGTTCGGATCATTGTCTTTCCCCATTTGCGTTTTCAATGGCGACTTTTTCTGTAGCGTAGGTTGATATCCTCAATTTCTGAAATACCTCCTTTAAGGTTTAGGCAAAATCCTATTCTCTTTTCCGGCAATTGTCAATTTACGGGCGCTCGAGATAGCATTTTTTCTGAAAATATTCGAGCAACTTTTTTGCTGAGATAAGAAGGTAGAGATTAATCATTCGATAATGACAGGATATCAATAAGGAATTACGGATGAGAAAAAAAATGCTTGACACCACAAAATATTGTGTTAACTTTTTTAGTGGTTCATAAATATAGTAGAGAGGGAGGAACATGGGATTGACCCACCTAACACAGAATGCAATGGCTGTTCTACAGAAACGGTATCTATTAAAAGACATCCGTGGAAATATCGTTGAAGCGCCCGAGGATCTCTTCAGGCGTGTTGCAAGTAATGTTGCTCAGGCTGATCGGCTTTATGACCCTTCCAGCGATCTCACTTCCGCTGAAACGGGATTCTATCAAATGATGGTCTCGCTCGACTTCCTTCCCAACTCGCCCACCCTGATGAATGCGGGCAGGGAACTCCAGCAGCTCTCCGCCTGTTTTGTCCTGCCGGTGGGGGATTCGATGGAGGAAATCTTCGATGCTGTGAAACAGATGGCCCTGATTCAGAAGAGCGGCGGCGGAACGGGGTTTGCTTTCTCCAGGCTCAGGCCAAAGAATGATGTGGTGGGTTCGACTAAGGGCGTTTCGAGCGGTCCAGTCTCCTTTATGGGTGTCTTCGACAATGCCACAGAGGCGATCAAACAGGGGGGAACACGGAGAGGAGCCAATATGGGCATCCTGCGTGTGGATCATCCTGACATTCTCGATTTTATTAAATGTAAGGATGAAGACCACCGCTTCAACAATTTCAATATCTCTGTGGCAGCCACGGATGAATTTATGGAGGCTGTTGAAAAAGGTGAAAAATATCCTCTCCGAAATCCGAGGACGCAGGAGGTTGTCCGTCTCCTCGATGCTAAAGAAGTTTTTGAGAAGATGGTCTATTATGCCTGGAAGAATGGAGATCCTGGGATCATCTTCATCGACCGGATCAATAGGGATAATCCCACTCCCCAGGTGGGTCCCATCGAGAGCACCAACCCCTGCGGTGAACAGCCACTGCTTCCGTATGAATCCTGCAATCTCGGTTCCATCAACCTTTCCAATATGATCAAGGGCGGAGAGGTTGACTGGGAGAGACTGGGCTCGGTCACTGAAAGGGCGGTTCATTTTCTGGACAATGTGATTGACATGAACCGTTACACCCTTCCCAAGATTGAGGCCATGACAAAGGCCAACCGTAAGATCGGCCTGGGAGTGATGGGATTTGCAGACCTTTTGATTCAACTGAGAATTCCCTATGACCATCCAAAGGCTTTTGAAATCGGAGAGAAGGTGATGGGTTTTATTCAGGAAAGAGGGAGAAAAACATCCCACGAGTTGGCTCTGAAACGAGGATCCTTCCCCAATTTCGAAGGCAGTGCATTGAGAAAAAAATGGGATGCCATGAGGAACGCAACCATTACAACAATTGCTCCAGCCGGCACAATCTCCATCATTGCAGGAACCTCTTCCGGGATCGAACCCCTGTTTGCGCTGGCCTTTGCTCGTCATGTTTTGGAAGGAAAGGAACTCCTGGAGATCAATCCCTTCTTCGAAGCGATGGCCAGGAAAGAGGGATTCTATTCTGAAGAGTTAATGAAAAAGATTGCCCAAGCAGGCCATATCGAGGGCATGGAAGAGATTCCGGAGAGGGTCAGGCGCCTCTTTGCTACGGCCCACGATATCTCTCCCAAAGATCATATCCGTATGCAGGCCGCTTTCCAGAAATATACGGATAATGCTGTCTCGAAAACAGTGAACTTCCCTCATGAAGCCAAAGTGGAGGATGTCGCAGAAGTTTATCAGATGGCTTATCAATTGGGTTGCAAAGGGGTGACGATCTACCGGGACCGAAGCCGTGAGAAGCAGGTGCTCTATAAGGGACTAAGCGCTCCAGAGGCCGATCGGGCAGCAGCTCAGGAGGACGTCCCGGAAATGGAGAGGAAACCAAGGGCGCGCCGGGATGTGATCCATGGCTCTACCTGGAAGATCCGGACAGGCTGCGGGAATATCTATGTGACCGTCAACGAGGATGAGGATGGGCGGTTGTTTGAGATCTTCAACCAGATCGGGAAAGCAGGAGGATGTGCGGCTTCCCAATCCGAGGCGCTCGGCCGCCTGGTCTCCCTTGCTTTTCGATCGAACATCGAACCGGATGATATCATCCGGCAGTTGAAAGGGATCAGTTGTCATATGCCGGTCTGGCACCAGAATGGGAAGGTTCTCTCCTGTTCGGATGCAGTGGCCAAGGCGATCGAATGGCATGTTCAGAAGATGAGGTCGCAGAGGGGAACCGCCTCGGAGAAAGAAGCATGGTCAAACCCTCCGGAAGTCATCATGACACAAAGCCGAGAGCAGAAAATTCCGACACAGGAAATGAAAGGGATCTTTTTCAGAGGGGCTTGCCCAGAGTGCGGAGGCCCACTCATCTTTGAAGAGGGCTGCGTGAAATGTTTCTGCGGCTATTCGGATTGCGGATAGAATAACATAGGCAACCTGACATAAGACATTTATTCATTTCCCTTTTTCCCCACCATAAACTATCTAAGCAAGATATAAGACTATCTCAAAATAGGCTATACATAATCCCTCCAACACTCCCCCTGTGGTCGGGTCTAATCGACTTGCCTTAAAGGGAGAATATCCCCCTCTTAGGGTAAGTGGGGGTAAAGGGGGAGTTACGTTTATCGACTGCGACCTTAATGCACAAGAGTCAGGATAGATTGTTCTGGACAAATCAAAATTTTAAGGGATAATTAAATAAACCAACAGGAAACTGGAAATTGATATCGATCGTTGAGAAATGAAAAACAAAACCCTCCTTTTGATTGCCATTCTTCTCCTTCTTGGGTCGTCGGCTTACGGGAATGAACAAAATGTTCCCAAGATAGGGCCCGGAACAGGCAAAGAGTTTATCTATACTGCCAAGAAATTAGGCGTCCCGATCCTCAAAGCCTCCATCAAAATTGAGAACGGATTTTGGGAAGGGGGGAAATCCTACTATCGAATCCATGCTCAGGTGGACTCTCTCCCCAATCTACGACTCCTCTTCCGGATGAAGAACCGGTTCACCTCCATTGTGGAAGTATCCACCTATACTCCGATTCGATACATCAAGGAGATCGATCAAGGAGGCCCTTTTGTAAAAGATAAGCATTATCATCAAACCCTCTTTTTCGATCTTGCCCGCCAAAAGGTAACTATAGAAAAAGAAGAAAATGGGAAGATGACTGAAAAGAAAGAGATTCCCATCTCCCATGACACCTATGATCCTCTCTCCTTATTTGCAAGGTATTATTTGAAGGAAGAGGTTCGTCCAGGCCAGGATATTCAGATGTCCATCTTCGATGGAGTCAAACTGCGGCAGATCGTATTTCGTTCAAAAAAGGAGAAAGCCGAATTTAAAAAAGATAAAGCGGTGGAAACAGTATGCCTGGAGTGCACGACTCCGTTCTCCACGTTTGGAGATCAAGAAGGAAGCATTCGCATCTGGTATACGGCAACCGGGGAGAAGATTCCAATCGCTCTGGAACTGGATCTTCCTGTAGGGAGTGTGAAGTTTGAGTTAGAAGAGATTAGAGAAAACAAAGAGGTCATACAGACGTCATCTAAAGAGTAATGAGAAAGGAGGGCGCAATGGCTACAAAGAAAGTCGCGAAGAAGGTTTCAAAGAAGGGTGTGAAGAAGGGCGATGCCTACAAGTGTTATACATGCGGGCTGGTCGTATCGGTGGATGAGGTCTGCGGGTGTGTCGATACCTGCGATATCATCTGCTGTGATAAACAGATGAAGCCTAAGAAGTAAAGTCCCCAGGTTAAGGTTCAGGGGAAGGATGCCGGTTTCGTCTATTGGTTAGGGCAATGGGTATTAACTTAATTTCCATAACCTTTACCCTTTGTCAAAACTGGTGTCCTCACCTTTGCCTTAACCAAAACCCAAAAACAACTCTTGAGAGTGATACTCCCTTGTAATAGATTACCTGGGATGAAATATATACGAACGCATTGAGGAGGGTTTGAATGAAAGCACCTTATCGTGTGGAAGTGAGAGTCATTGATCAGAAGGGGGAATGTGAATTTGGGCATCGGGTTGGAGATCTGGTGAAATTCGATGGAGAAGGAATCGAAGGAAGAATCTGCTGGCACTCCCTCTGCAGCATGATGTATAAGGTTCATGGAATGCTCTATGGATCAAACTACCCTTGGCTGAACGATAAGGATGTCGCAAGTCATCCCTGTCCGGATTTCAAGAATCCAGTGGTCTACGAAATCCGGCGATTCAAAGCGGAATGATCCTATGGAAATACTCTCCACCGATATCCTGGTGATTGGTAGCGGTCTCGCGGGTATGATCTCTGCCCTGGAGGCTGAGAAGGCAGGCCTTCAGGTGTTGATCACCGGTAAATTTACGATCGGATTGGGAACGAACACAGCCCTGTCGAATGGAGCTTTCTCCGTATCCAACTCCCTTTTTTCAAGGGAGGATCACTTCAGAGAGACCTTAAATGCCGGCAAAGCGTTAAACCATCCCGGGATGGTAAACACCTTGATCGAACGAGGCCCTGATGCCATGGAGAAATTGAAGGGCTATGGGGTTTCATTGGTTGAGAACCAGATGGGATATTTCGTGGAGAGGGTCAAAGGGTCCGCCTCCTTGCCAGGCGTTCTTCTGACGAATCCAATAAGAGAGAGATTGAAGAATAGCTCCATCCGGTCTCTTCCTGGCATGGTGATTTTCGACCTGATCGTTGAAGATGGGAAGATCATAGGAGCCTTTGGCTTTTTTAAAGACGGAAGACCCTGTCTGGTCCAGTCGAAGGCAATCCTCCTGGCAGCAGGCGGAGCAGGCGCCATCTACCGACGGAATGATAATCAAAGGGGTATTCTCGGAGATGGGTATGGTTTGGCCCTCCGGGCAGGCCTTTCCCTCCTGGACCTCGAGTTTGTTCAGTTCTATCCCTTTGTGATGGCTGAACCGAGGCTTCACACCTTCATTCTTTTTCCTCCTTACCCGAAAGAGACAAGATTGATGGATGAAAAAGGGGAGGATCTTTTAGAGAAATTGAACCTTGGAAATGATTTGAATCGGGCAATCATTACACAAAGAGACTCCCTTTCCCTTTCCTTATTTGAGGCTTCTCGAAACGGAGACATCTATTTTGACCTGAGACAGGTTCCTGAGGAGAAGTGGAACGTTTATCCGCTCAATTTCCTGAAGCGATCGAAATTTCCCTTCCGGGATCGCCCCTTTCTAGTCGCGCCGGGGGTCCATTTCTGCATGGGAGGTCTGGAGATTGATGAGAACGGAAGGACCGCTCTCCCCGGACTGTTTGCAGCAGGGGAGGTCGTCTGGGGAGTCCATGGAGCCAATCGCCTTGGAGGAAATGCCCTGACCGAATGTGCTGTCTTCGGGATGCTGGCCGGTCAATCTGCATCAGAATTTGCAAGAGGAAGAGAAATTGCTCCTTTGTCTGAAGCGTTACAAAGAAAATGGCAGAGGAAGGCCGAAGGTTATCTGAGGAAGAGAAGAGGGGGCTTTGACCTTCCTGTGCAACTCCTTAAAGAACTGAAGATATTAGCCTGGAAGCATGCCGGCCCGGTTCGTGAAGAGCATTCCTTAATAGAGGGGATCGAACGGTTAGCGTCGATTGAGAAAAGGATTGAAAAAATCTTTCCTGCCACTTTGAAAGACCTGTTCAGGAAGAGGGAGCTGGAAAACGTGGCTCTCGTCTTAAAAGCTATTTTAGAGGGAAGTTTGCTTCGAAAGGAGAGTAGGGGTTCGTTTTATCGTCAAGACTTCCCAAACCAGAATGAAAAAGAATGGCTAAAAAATACCTGCTATCGCCTTGAGAAGGGAGAACTCCAGATCACTCACCGGCCGATCAGTGGTTCTGACTGATCTTCAAAATAATCTCATAACCCACTCGGGGAAACACATTTAGGAACCAGTTTCTTCCCACTAAATATTGAGAATCTCCTGTGCCTCCGACTTATCCAGGTCCATCACATATTTGATGCCACTAATTGCCGATGCCTCCGGTGTCAGGGCGGCGATGTCATCTCTGGAGAGATATTCGAGAGAAAACTTCCGGCTTCCTGCCATGAGCTGGCGAAGTCCTTGGGCGATGCGTTCATAGTAGGTATAAAGACCGAGGGCACCCGCCGGCATTTTCTCAAACTCCTGATCCCCCAATTCCTTACGCAACGAACTTGCCGTCACAAAAATTTCATCTTTCGTCTGTCCGAAGCGTTCAATATAGACTGGGACCTGATGATTTTCAATGGTCCTTCCAATCGTCTTTCCGACCATGGCCGCGGCCACCGGAGCCCTTGCCATTCCCACCAGCTTGACAAAAGGAGCGCCCAGAGCAAGAGCCTTGAAGATGCTGTCCTCAAAAATGAATCCACCTCCGACAGCCAGCGGAGGCACATATTTTTTATTTCGGTGGAGATGGGCGGCATATTGATAGAGGAGGGAATGAAGTTCGATCGGAGGGACTCCCCATTCATTCATCATCCGCCAGGGGCTCATTCCGGTTCCACCACCAGCAGCATCCACCGTGAGAAGGTCCAGCCTATATTTCGAGGCATAGGCGATGGCCCGGGCCAGGTCAGCCGGCCGATAGGCGCCGGTTTTGAGAAAGATATATTTGGCCCCTGCCTTACGAAGGGCTTCGACTCTTTCTCCGAAAGATTCTTCCGTAACCATCCCCACTCGTGAGTGCCGTTCAAACTCCTTAAAAGCCTTTCGCTCAAAGGCCCTGATCACATCGGGATCGGTCGGGTCGGGAAGGACAATGTAACCCCGCTTATGGAGCATCTGGGCTTTTTTGAGGTCTTTGACCTTCACCTCACCTCCAATATCCTTTGCTCCCTGCCCCCACTTGAGTTCGATGCATTCCACTCCAAGCTTTTCAATGGCGTACTCATGAGTTCCAAGGCGGGTATCTTCAATATTGGCCTGAACGATGATGGCTCCGTAACCGTCACGCTGATAGTCCTGATAAAGCCGGATGCGGCGTTTCAACTCCACCGTATCAATGACCCTCCCATCTTGGATCACAGCCTCCGGGTCCATGCCAACGACATTTTCTCCGATGGTGAGCCCGGTTCCTGAAAGGGCGGATCCAATGGCCAAGCCTTCCCAGTTGTTTTTGGCAATGTCGGTTGATCCAATTCCTGAAATCAGCCAGGGATAACGAAACTTAATTCCCTGATCATGGCCGATTCTTAATATGAGATTGACCGCTGGAAAGATCGCCTTATCGCTGTCCGGTTCGATCCCGTGAGCCCCAACTGCCGTGCCCATGATGTTGAAATGGGAGTAGTCGACCGGATATTGCTTTTCTGAAGCGGTGGTGATGACGCCGAAGGGTTGCGGATAGATCACCTCATGGCCCCGGTAGGCGGACTTACCGATCTCGCACATTCCGATACATCCATCCACACAGGTGACACACATCCCTGAAACGGGAACAACCGAACCTTCGGTCCTATTTTTGGTCAGTGTTGCGGCCGAGGCGTTGATCCTTGATAATGCCATTTGTCATTCTCCTTTCCTTTTTCAATCCTTCTTAATCTCACAGGCCACGCAGGGTTCCATATAGCACATCATGTCATCGAATGAGTTTTTCTCAAGGCAGGGCGGGCCCAGATTGGCGCATCCTCCACAGATGGCCCTGTCAGGTTCGGTATAGGTGCATCGAAGCTCACAGGCGGGGCAGACATACATGCAGGCCCCGCACAGCCGGCAGGTCTCCGACTTCAGGTCAAAGGGAGTGCCCAGGCTTCTCTTCTCCCCCCGGCTGCGAAAACCGATCGCCTTGGCCATCATCTGTTCTTCGCATATCCGGACACACCGGCCACAGAGAATACAATCCTCATGCTCCTGCTTGAACCGCTGTTGGCGAACATCATGGGCAGAGGCTAAGTCCTGAATGGTCTTCGATTGAGGGCAGGAGGCGAGAAACAATTCAAGAATCATCTTTCGCGCTTTGACCACACGCGCGGAAGCAGTGCGGACCTGAAGACCCTCTTGAACTGGATAGGTACAGGAAGTCACCAGTTTTGCATTGGCTCCTTGTCCAATCTCAACCACACAGAGGCGACAGGCCCCATAGGGAGAGAGTCCGTCCATATGGCAGAGGGTCGGGATGGGAAACCCGTAGAACCTTGAGGCTTCGAGAAGCGTTGTTCCCTCTTCCACGGAAACTTCCAACCCGTTGATCGTGAGCGTGACCATGGTTTTGATCCTTATGCTGACCCCTTTTAGTTTATGTCGATCGCATTAAATTTACAGACCGCTCTACAGGCTCCGCACCGAATACATTTATCCTTGTCAATCCGATGGATCTCTTTCTTCTCTCCTGTGACCGCTCCGACGGAGCATGTTTTCAAGCAGAGCTGGCATCCCGTGCACGTCTCGTTGATCGAGTAAGTGATGAGGTCTTTACAGACTCCTGCCGGGCAACGATGATGCTCGATATGGTCCAGATACTCCTGACGAAAATAATAAAGCGTTGAGAGAACAGGGTTCGGAGCGGTCTGTCCCAGTGCGCACAGGGTTGTATCTTTCACCATGTTCGAGAGTTCTTCGAGAAGATCGAGCGTTTCCGGGACTGCCTTCCCTCCTGTGATCTCATCCAGAAGCTCATACATCCGCTGTGTCCCTTTGCGGCAGGTAAAGCATTTTCCACAGGATTCCTCTTTGAGGAAGTTCATAAAATATTTGGCGACATCCACCATACAGGTGTGCTCATCCATGACGATCATTCCGCCGGACCCCATGATCGATCCGGCCGATTTGAGACTCTCATAGTCAATAGTCAGGTCGAATCGGGAGGCAGGAATACATCCGCCAGAGGGTCCCCCTGTCTGGACCGCTTTGATTTTTGCTGTTCCAGAAGGTCCTCCTCCAATTCCGTGAACAACCTCTCCCAGCGTGATCCCCATCGGGACCTCGATGAGCCCAGTATTTTTAACCTTGCCGACGAGGCTGAAGATCTTTGTACCGGAATTTCGCTCTGTCCCAATTTTTTTAAACCTCTGAGCATCATTATTTATAATGATCGGGACATTGGCCCACGTCTCCACGTTATTAATGAGGGTTGGTTTGCCATAAAGTCCTTTCTGCACTGGAAAGGGGGGCCTCTGGACGGGTTCTCCCATCTTTCCTTCGATGGACTTGATCAAGGCTGTCTCCTCGCCACATACGAAAGCGCCTGCCCCGCGGACAAGCCGGAGATCGAATGAGAATCCGGTTCCAAGGATGTTCGAACCCAGAAAACCAAGCTGGTAAGCCTGCCGGAGCGCAATGACGAGGTGTTTGATGGCAAGGGGATATTCGTTACGAACATAAAGGATGCCTTCGGTTGCCCCGGTTCCGAAGGCGCCAATGATCATCCCCTCGATGATGCCGTGAGGGTTTCCCTCGAGAAGGCTACGGTCCATATAGGCGCCCGGGTCACCCTCGTCACCATTGCATATCAGGATTTTACCGTGACCATTCGATTGCCCGGCAAGCATTTCCCACTTCAGTCCTGTTGGAAACCCAGCCCCGCCACGGCCGCGAAGCCCGGAAGCCTTTATCTCCTCGACCACCCATCTGACATCGCCTTTGGAAAGGACATTGACCATGGCCTGGTATCCGCCATGCTCGATGTAATTATAAATGCGGATCGGATCCACTTTTTCATTCATTTCCAGGAGGGTCCGAACCTGGTTCTTGAAAAAAGGGATCTCATCCTGCGTCTCCATTCTCATTCCGGTAGCTTCATCCACGAAGAAGAGGTCCTCGACGAGCGAATCGGTTGAGATGGCTTGAACGATTCGGGCCATATCTTTAGGGTTCACTTTCGGATAATAGGTTCTCCTTGGCTCTACAAGGACCGATGGTTCCATTTCGCAAAACCCGTGACAACCAGTAATCCGGAGGTGAATTCTCTCAACCAGTTTCCTTTCAAGGATTTCACGTTTGGCCATCCGGATGAGATCATTGGCACCGCTTGCCTGACCGCAGGTTCCAGCCGATATGATCAGTGTCGGTATCGTTGGATCTCTGTGGGCAAGTAACCGTTTTTGAAGCTCGAGGAATTCGTTGATTGTTTTTAGAGATTCCATAGATTTATACTTCGGGTTAGAGATTGACACTGGTCAAATCGAGCATATGCCCTTTGCATCCCCGACGGGAACATATCTGGATCATTCCCCCTTCTCCACGAACCAACATCGGGACCATAGGGGCGCCACAGGTGATACACTCCGAAGCTCCGATCAATTCCGCATGGCAATGGGGGCAGAAAAAGTTTACCACTGAATCCATTGGGACCTCATACTCCTGATCAACCGAGAAACTGCCATAAAGGCAGGAGAGCCTGACCCAGCCATGTTTGTGTTCAAAAGAAACGGTCACCTTTATCGAAGGATAGCCGTCAATATAGTAATGGTGATCCATGAGGCTGTGATTGCATCGGGGACAGGCGACTTCAATCGGAAAGATTCGCTCATCCGTTTTAATGTCCACCCTGTCAAGGCCGGTTTTAGTCTTTTGAATGATCTCTTTGACCTTGGGAGAATTGACATTCGAAAAATAGTGTCCATCCACCGTGACAATGGGACCAAGGGCACAGGCACCGAGGCAATTCACAGTCTCCAGGGTGATCTCACTGTCATTCGTGGTCTCGCCTGTTTTGATCTTGAGCTGGCGCTCAAATTCCTCGGCAATCCGTTGCCCGCCACGGACATGGCAGGCCGTACCAAGGCAGACAGAAATCAGATGTTTCCCCCTCGGTTTCAGACTGAAGGCTTTATAGAAGGTGGCAACTCCATAAATATCGACCAGGGAACGGCCCGTCTTTTCAGCTACTATCTTTAAGGCTTCCTCAGGCAAGTAACTGTATTGGGACTGGATGTCCTCCAGAATTCCGATGATCCCGGCCTTTTCTCCTCTATCATGATGATCGACGATTTGTCTGATATGTTCCGGATTCATTTCCTTTCTCGTCTAAAATTTTTGATGGAGAGGTCCTTCTTTATTAACAATACTCCTCGCAATGCCAGACTCCACCTTCTGGTTTGGGATAGGTGCAGGTATGAAGGTTTTCGCAATAAGCGCATAACCCGGTAGACATACCCGGACTTTGATTACCCGAAGGGATTCCGGAGAAATGATTCACGGAACGGTTTCTGACCTCATTCATCCTCAGCTCCGGGGAAGGAGAGATTCCATCAAACTCGTCACACTGAAGGACAGGCCTACCGAGCTCTCTCGGGTAGGTGCAGGTTGAAGTGAGAGTGCAACAAGTGCATAGCCCCCGATAGATCTTCACCTCTGTGAACGGCTTGATCTTTATGACTTTCTGTTCAACATTGTTTTTTTTCATCCTGCCCCCTCCTTTTTAACAAGAGATAACCTATGGATACTGCAAATGAGTTGCCAGGAAACCTGTTAAAAGCGAGAAGCAGGGGTTGTCCGCAAAAAACAATAAAATACCTGTTAAAACATTCAGTTATCCCAAACAGACAAAAATTTTTTTAGCAGAGGTGTGATAGGTTTGATAGCAAGAGAAAATTTGGATGGGGAGATTTGAACCGTTGAGGAGAAATTCCCCTAAGTCCTTCGATTCATAAATTCAATAACTACTGACCCATGTCCGGGGGACGCCCACGAGCCATGAAAATCCGTACCCCCTACCGGCAGGCAGGTATTCCCCCCTTAGTTTAAGTCGTTGCGACTCGAAACCGAGGGGGGATGAAGGGGGGTTGAGATTTTATTTTCTAGCTAATTCATTCACTCTGGAGTTAGTGCTGAGTGAGAAATTTCGATGTCCATACCTAAATTGAGCGATTCTATTTGAAAACCTCTTTAGCTACAGGCTTCAGATCAGGTTTAAAATCACCCAGAGGGTGATTTGTAGCGCAAGGCTTTAGCCTTGCTTGCCTACCGTAGGTAGGCATGAGAAGCAACCCTAAAGGGTTGCGCTACAATGAAATTTATAATTAATCACTCGATTTAGGCCACAACAAACATACGTTATGATATTTGCAAATCGAAGCACTAAGCATTTGGGAATCAAAAGGATTTCTGTGGTTTTTGTAATTTTTCTCTGAGTGTCTTGCGGTCTATCCCGAGAATCTGAGCGGCGCGTGTTTTGTTGCCATCCACGCTTGCCAGGACATTGCGGATATAATCGGCTTCCACTTCGGCGAGGGTCCGATTGAGACCGGTCTCTCGTAGAGCGGAAAACCGCATCAGCGAGGGAAGGTCAGGGACTGCGATGAGATCCCCCTCGGTCATTAATACGAGCCGTTGGATCACATTCTCAAGCTCCCTGATGTTTCCGGGCCAATGATAATGCTGGAGGATCTGGAGGGCCTCTTCTGAAAATTGCAGAGGAGATTTGCCGGATTCTTCTGCGAACTTTGTTGCAAAATGGCGAATCAGAAGAAGGATATCGTTTTCTCTTTCCCTTAACGGAGGAAGCTCGATGGTGATGACATTGATCCGGAAGAAAAGGTCCTCACGAAAAGCCCCTTTTTTGACCAACTGGAGAAGATCCTTGTTGGTGGAGACGAGAACCCTGACATCCACCTTTCTCGGCCGACTTGAACCCACCATGCAGACTTCCTTCTCCTGAAGGACCCGTAGCAGCTTGACCTGCATGGAAAGGCTGGTTTCGCTGATCTCGTCGAGAAAGATGCTTCCTCCATCAGCGGTCTGAAAGAAGCCTGCCCTGGTTTCGGTAGCACCGGTAAAGGCGCCCTTAATGTGGCCGAACAGTTCACTTTCGAGAAGCTCGTTCGGGATGGCGCCGCAATTAACGGGGACAAACGGCGCCGAGGCCCTCGGGCTATTGTAATGGATTGCCCTTGCGACCAGTTCCTTTCCCGTGCCACTTTCTCCGGCAATGAGAACTGTGGCAGAGGTGGATGCGACCTTTGCAATCGAATCTCTGACCCTTGCCATGGCCTCCGAATCGCCGATCAATCCATAAGGGGCATAAGCCCCTCCTGACGGAGGAGCTTTTGCGATTCTGCGGAGGCGGAGTTTATCAAGGGTTCGTCCTACTGCAGTGAAAAGCTCCTCATCCGTAAAGGGTTTGACAAGGTACTCCTCGGCTCCTTTCTTCACCGCCTCCACGGCTCCCTCCACGCTGGGATAGCCTGTGATCATCATTACTTCCGTGTTTTTGAAATTTTCACGGACATGCCGAATGAGATCAAGGCCGCTAACCCCTGGCATTTTGAAATCCGTGATGATCAGATCCATGGGGGTTGTTTCAAGGATATGGATGGCTTCAGCCGCGTTCGAGGCAATAAAGGTTCGGTATCCCTTGGAGGTCAGGTTTCTCTGGAGCACCTCCAAGGTATCCGGGGTGTCATCTACAATCAGAATCTGTTCTTTTCTGACCGAATTATCCATCTATTCACCTCCCTCAACCTCGTTTGAACCTGTGAGGGGCAATTGAACCTCGAACCGTGATCCCTGATTCGGTTTGCTTTCGACTCTGATAACCCCTCCGTGGGAGGTCACAATTCCATGAACCACGGGAAGTCCCAGCCCGGTTCCCTGACCGATGTCTTTCGTCGTAAAAAATGGAGTGAAGATCTGCTTCATGACCTCTTCGTTCATGCCGATCCCCGTATCTTCCACGATGAGCGTGAGGTGTTCTTGGCCGGCGAAAGACTGAACGGTCAATCTGCCACCCGACTCCATGGCCTGTAAGGCGTTGATGATCAGATTGACAATCACTTGATTCAACTGTGCCGGATCGGCCGGGATTTCCGGCAGTGAGGGAGAAAGCGATCGGTGAAGTTCGATGCCCTGTTTGGTGAACCGGGATTCAAAAAAATTAAGCCCCTCCTCGACCAATTGATTCAAATTTACCCTTGTCTTTCTTGGGACCATTTTACGGGCAAAGATGAGGAGCTTCTTGACGACTTCCCGTGCATTCAAAGAGGCCGTTAAAATTTTTTCAATGTCCGACTCCGCCTGTTTGGGCAGTCCGGGACATTTTTTTGCAAGCTGGGCAAATCCCAGGATATTTCCAAGAGGTTCGTTCAGTTCATGGGCTACGCCAGCAGAAAGTTGTCCGATGGTGGCCAGTCGGTCGGCATGGCGAAGCTGGTTTTCAAGCTTCGATTTTTCCTGCTCGGCCTCCCTCCGTGTAATGATCGTTGCGACTTCTCTTGCAACCGTATCGAGGAGATTCCGTTCTTCTCTCATAAAAGGACCTTCATCCAGTTCTGGCTTCTCTTCCCCGTAGAAGATCTCCACCTGTCCCCTGGTCTCCTGGCGAACCACGATGTCTGCGGCCTGCCTCCATTTTCCCTCTCTGAACTGTGGGGTACAATACGAATGACCATCCAATACGATCCGGGCGCAGGCAATTTCAGGATAAAGCCAGGCAGAAGGGAGAAGTCGGACAATGCCATCCAGAATTCCTTCCAGCGTTATTCCGGGCTGGGAAACGAGGCGAGCGATACCGTAAAGACAGGTCAGTTCTTTGACGCGTTCGCGTAAATCAATCTGGGCATCTCGGCTTGCAGCCGCAATTTCGAGGCTCCGGGCAAGGTCTTCATAGCCTTCTGTTTCTCCCTTTTTAAAAAAGTTCCTTACATTGCTTTTCAACTGCAGCAGCCCGATTCTTTTTTGATTGACCGAGAGGGGGATCAAAAGGAGAGAAAGGTGATGACCGCTTTCGGATAATATGGCTTTGGGAGGCTCCATCTGATTCTGAAGAACGTTATTGCAAAGACGGATAAGGTTCGGATCATCCTCTGGTTCCGGGATGATTTCTCCATGGACATTTTGTGCGGAGGACCTGATTCCAAAAAGGGAGTTATCGGGGGGATGACGCTTCACCATGCTTCGGAAATACTTGCCATGGTCTTTCAACCACAGTTCAACTTCGTCAACTCCTGAAAAATCAAAGATCATTTGAGAGACTTCCCGCTGGAAATCAGGCCTCAGAATCACACGGTTTGATAACTGGAGAATGCGATAGGCGAGTGACTGAAAATCGTCTTGAGAGTGGGTTCGCCTATTCTCTTTCTTAGGTCTTTTTGAAAGGCTCATTCTGTTTCCTCACACAATAAATAACACTATTGTCCGTACTTGACAATTGATATGGGATTTAATATAAACAAGGCACTTCATATTTATGAAAGGAGGTTCTCTCATGAAACGTTTTATCATTTTGGGTCTCATCGCTCTAATCGTTTTTGGGGCTTCAACGGCTTGGGCCCAGAAAGCGGTTCGGCTCTCCATCGCCACCGGCGGAACAGGAGGGGTTTATTATCCCCTGGGAGGGGGAATGGCCAGCGTGATCTCCAAGTATATCCCCTACGCGGAGGCAACTGCGGAAGTAACCACTGCATCTGTGGATAACTGCCGGCTGGTGGGTGCGGGGAAGGCGGAATTGGCCCTGATCATGGCAGATACGGGATGGGATGCCTATCAGGGAAAAGCACAGTTTAAGGACAAAGTCCCTTTAAGGACGATTGCGGTTCTTTACCCCAACAATATGCATATTGTAACTGCAGAGGGAAAAGGCATTGAGAAGGTGAGTGATCTGAAAGGAAAGAGAGTTTCGACAGGCGCTCCAGGGAGTGGAACTGAAGTGATGGCCTTACGGGTAATTGAAGCCTATGGTTTGGATCCGAATAAGGATATGACGAGAGACAAATTGGGTGTTTCCGAATCGGCAGGGGCGCTTAAGGACAGGAAGATTGACGCCTTCTTCTGGGTGGGAGGTCTTCCCACTGCTGCCGTAACCGACTTTGGGGCTACTCCGGGGGTTAAAATAAAGCTGATTGGCCACGATGATGCGGTTGCAAAGATGAGAGAGAAATATGGACCTCTCTATGTAAAAGGCACTATCCCCGCAAAGACCTATCCAGGACAGGATGCGGCGGTTCCGATTTCCGTCGTTTGGAACCTCTTGGTCTGCAATGAGAACATGAAAGGCGATGTCGCCTATGATATTTTAAAAACCCTCTTTGAACGTAAGCCTGAATTGGTTGCTGTGCACAAGGATGCAGGATGGCTTTCCTTAGAGCCCCAGGCTGCTGGCGGCTCTCCGATACCATTTCATCCGGGCGCTATTCGATACTTCAAAGAGAAAGGGATAACCGTTAATTAATTGATGAGGAAAAACTGGCCCCTCCTTGCGCTGATTGGATTTCTGATCGTGGCAGGAGGGGTTTTATTTTTTAATAAAGTCACCTTCCTCCAACTGGAGAATATGGACAGGGGGAGAACGCTCCATATCAGAGTGGAGCCCTCAGAACCTTTTTCCATTTACTATATCCATTCGATTTATCGTGAGCCTGTCCTTGAGGAATTCCGGGTTGGGAAAGGTCTCTTGCTCCTTGAAGGGGTCAGGACAAAGAGCTTTGCTGTGATGGAATATTATGGATTCGAGGATAACAAAGAATTCCATCCTGTCACTCAAAAGTTGGGTGCCATCTTTTTTAAATGGGGGACTGGAGACGGACAGGCGCTGATCGTAAGAGAGAAAAAAATTTATTTAAGCGAGGTCGGAGAGAGAGGGGATCGAATTCGATTGAGAGCGGTTTCTGTGCCCCTGGGATATTATTTTTTAAGGCATTTTAAAACTTAACCCCCTTTCATCCCTCAATCTAACGCCCCCATTCATCTTCCCCTCTTAAGTTAAGAGGGGGTGAGGGGGAGTTAATGGGAGGCTGGGTGGGGTTATTATAGAGTGGGACCGGGGAGTTATCATTATTTAATCGAAGGGATCTTTTTTTCTTGTCTGATGAATGAGTTGATTTGGAAGATTGCCTGAAGAATCAAATACCATGGGGTAGGGCCCTTCCAGAATTTCAAGATCGGATTTCTTCTCAATCTCCTCTCTATAAATTTCGGAAACTTCCACTTCATCCAGTTGAAGGGTATTCTTAATCCGCACAACCCTGCTTTTCTCCGGCGGGGTCAGGCCTGTTGATCCCAAACCCACCCGGATGGCCTCCTGATCAGTTTCGAAGTACATCGGGATCGAAGCCTTTTCAAGGCTGATGGCTGTGATGCAGTTCATATACGTTGCCGGATAATTGATCTTTTCAACAAGCCTTTTTGTCGCGAGATCGGCCAGGCCAATCCCGATAGCATTACCGTTTGACGAAGGTGTCAGATCTCGCACAAAGAGTCTTCTGACATGCGTGGGGTGAGGAAAGGTTCCTGTGATGTCGCGGTTCCGGCCAGTGACATTTGGGTCGATTCCGACCCCGCTGATATCTTTTCCCATTTCATCAACGATCAGCAGATCGATTTCATTAAAAGGAAGTTTCGGCATCATCTGTTTTGCGAGAGACAATAGGTCTTTCTCTTTTTGTTCGATCTCGCCGGGTTTTAACCCAACGATTTTTGCTGTCCGATCGTAACCATTCTCCACAATTCCCAGTCCGAAAATTATAGAGGCGTTTTTCAAAACCACTCGGGCTCCATCAAGGATGATCTCTGAAAATGGATGTTCAATGGCTGCTTTATGATAGAGGTCTGCTCCCTTCTGTTTACCCATGCCAATGGCCATCATCTTCATCAATCCACTTTCAACAGGGCCTTTAAACTTGGTATGGGGTTTGATCCGGTTGACGACTACGATGTGGTCAGCCTGAAAGGCATACTGGTCGATAAAGATGGGCAAACCCTGTTCAGTTGTTCCGATCTCAACGACATCCATGGAGGAGAGGATGGAGGCTCCGATAAACTCTTCTGTCACCTGATAGTGTTTGAGAAGGGAGAGCTGGCCTTCGGCCGTGGCGCCACCGTGGCTGCCCATGGCAGGAAAGAGGAAAGGCCTGGCCCCGAGTGTCTTTAAATAATCTACGATGCCTTTCAGAATCAGGGCGATATTGCAGACGCCCCGGCTGCCAGCCGTGATAGCAATCCGGTCAGCTGACTTAATGATTTTTTGGAGAGAAAGTTTTGTTAATTCATCCCTGACCACTTCAGCAATGTCTTTGACAGACGTTTGGTCAAAGGTCTGGCGGATTCGATACATCCTTGGAAAAGTCATGAGATATTACTATGATTTATGATGGTTTTTGTCAACCCGCGAAAATTTCATTGACAATAAAATCAGATTTAATTTAAGGTAAGGGGGTCTCATAATAGGGTTTGGGTATAATCTGATACAGGCTTTGATTTATTCCGTTGGGCAAGGCTTAAGCTTTGCCTTGCCATTGGCCGGCTTTAGGAAACCCTAAAGGATTATCCTATTGAAATATTTCATGCTAAACATCAGGACCGAAGAGGTGTGCTATGGAAGAAGAGAAGAGAAGGCCAGATGAAGAAGTCGTGATTACAGAAGAAGCCCTTAAGGAAGCTGAGAAATATATTGAAGAGGAAGAAGGCCCTTCCCGCAGGCTCACAGGAAAGATGGATGTTTTCATCACAGCGATCGCTGTGATCATGTCGCTCATCCATCTCTATGCGGCTGTCGGCATTATCATGACACAGGTTTTAAGGGGTATTCACGTGATGTTCGTACTCTTCCTCTCCTTCCTGGTTTTCCCCTCCTTCAAGCGATTCAAGCACCGGATCATCTGGTATGATTACATCCTCGCCTTGCTGAGCATCGCTGTCATTGTCTACATGTTTGTTGATTTTGAAGACTTCATCTACCGTTCGGTCGTTCCGAATTCCTGGGATATTGTCTTCGGAATGATCCTCATCCTCCTGGTGTTAGAGGCGACCCGGCGGACAACAGGCTGGATTATGCCCGCTGTCGTGATTGCCTTTATTATCTATGCCTTTATTGGACCGGAGCTTCCAAAACCCTGGACTCATCGAGGATATGACATCGATCGCTTGGTAGGCCACATGTATATGACTCTTGAGGGGATCTTCGGCGTTCCGATTGATGTCTCCTCCACGTTCATCATCCTCTTCACCATTTACGGCGCTTTTCTTGAGTTTTCTGGAGCAGGAAAGTTTTTTATTGACTTCTCCTTTGCGGCCATGGGAGGAAAACCGACTGGTGCAGGCCGGACCGTTACCCTCGCCTCTTTTCTTCTTGGAGGTCCTTCCGGCAGCGGTGTCGCGACTACGGTCACGTTGGGTTCTGTAGCCTATCCCATGCTCGCCAAGGCAGGTTATAGCAAGGATGCCGCCGGTGGACTCCTCTCTGCGGGCGGAATCGGAGCCATCCTCTCACCGCCGGTGCTCGGGGCGGCCGCCTTCCTCATTGCCGAGTTTTTGAAGATCTCCTATCTCGATGTGATCATTATGGCTTGTATTCCCACCTGCCTCTACTACTGGTCCATCTTTCTGATGGTCGAGATCGATGCGAAGAAGTTCGGCGTAAAAGATATTTCAGTGGATAAGACCTATAACCTTTGGCAGCTCACCTACCTTTACGGATTTCACTTTATATCCCTGATCGCCATTGTAGCGATAATGGTCGTTGGTTTCACGCCCATCATGGCTGTCTTCTGGGCAACGGTAGTGGCTTTTGCAGTCAGCTTCATCCGGAAAGAGACGGCCCTTACCCCACGAAAGCTGATCAAGGCATTGAGGAGCGGTTCGATCGGCGTGTTAAGCGTTGGCTCAACCTGCGCTGCCGCGGGAATCATTGTCGGAGTGGTCACCCTTACCGGCCTGGGATTAAAGTTCAGTTCGATCATTATCCAATATGCAGGAGGAAGTCTCTTTCTGACAGCCATCTATACTGCCCTGATCGTCTGGGTGATCGGATTGGCTGTCCCAGTCACTGCTTCCTATATCATCGCCGCAGTGATCGCCGCTCCGGCACTGATCCAGTTGGGAGTTCCGGACTTTGCCGCGCACATGTTCGTCTTTTACTATGCCATCCTTTCAGAGGTCTCTCCTCCCACAGCCCTCTCCTGTTTTGCAGCGGCTGCCTTAACCAAGGGAAATCCCTACAAGACCACCATGTACGCATGGAAATATACCCTCCCAGCATTCATCGTGCCCTTCATGTTCACGCTCGACCCCAGGGGAGTGGGTATTTTATTGAAGGGGACGCTGACCGATATGATCTGGACAACGACCACTGCTTTTTTGGGGATCGCTGCCCTGGCAGGCGGAGTGGAAAACTGGTTTTTTAAGAAGACGACCCTTTATGAGCGGATGATGCTCATTGCCGCAGGATTATTACTGGTCTATTCAATTCCCCTTTACGATGCCATTGGTTTGGGTTTGATGATCCTGGTCATTGTCCTGCAGAAATTAAGAAAAGAATAGTGTTGCAATGTTTGGTTTTAGGCAAAGGCAAGGGCTAAGAAGCCGGTTTTTTAAATTGGGTTATGTCATTGGTCATAAAAAAGCTTCACTTAACCTTTTACCTTTTAACAAAATTGGCTTCATTGCCTTAACCTATAGATCCAAGTCATTTTTTCTTGCCCTACCCATTCTCTTCCTTCTCCTCTCTCTGACCGGCTGCGGAAATCTCCTCTATTTTTCCAAATTGGGATGGCACCAGTCCTTTATTACCTTCCAGAGTGTTCCTGTGCAGGAAGTTCTCATTGATGAAACTGTTGGTGACGAAGCAAAAGAGAAGATCCGCTTCATGCAGGAGGTTAAACGCTATGGAGAGGAGAAATTGGGATTAAAAAGGACAGGGAGCTACACAAAATATTTTGAGGTCAATCGGCCTGTCCTTCATGTCATCACAGGCAGCGAAAAGGACCGTCTCGAACTCTATCACTGGGATTTTCCTATCGTTGGGAAAGTGACGTATAAAAGTTTTTTTACCTTAGAAGGGGTCCAGAAGGAGAAGAGGATTCTGGAGGGCAAAGGGTTTGACACCTACCTCCAGCAAGCTGCCGCTTACAGTACACTCGGATGGTTGAAAGACCCCATCTTTTCGACGATGCTGAAGTGGGACAGGCCTTCACTGGCTAACATCACTCTCCATGAGATGGCTCATACCACCATCTATTTTAAGAACGAGACCGATCTGAATGAACAACTGGCGACCTTCATCGGGAATCAGGGGGCCATCGATTTCCTGTCTGAGAAGTATGGGGCTGGTTCAAAAGAGGTGGCCCTGGCGATCGATTATCAGAAGGATGACCTGCTCTTTGCGAATTGGATCGAAGAGGCTTACAACGGGTTATCGAAATTCTATTCCCAACCCATCTCGAGAGAGGAGAAATTGAAAGGACGAGAGGAAATCTTCGAGTCGATTCAGAATAAATTCGCAAAGATGCAGGGGCAGTTCAAAACAGATTGCCATAAGGGATTTGAAAAGACAAAACTGAACAATGCGGTTCTCATGGCCCACCGGAGATATCTTTACCGCCCCGATCGATTTGAAGCCCTTTATGAAAAACTGGGCCGGGATTTAAAAAAGGTGGTAGAATTTTTCAAGGAAATTAAATCTTCAGGAGATAAAAGCGGATTAACTTCTTTTAAGGAATAAGCTTTCCGAATTTTTTTTAACCTCCGAACTCTGGACTCCGAACTCCGAACTTTGAATTACCTTTCCCTCTTTCCCTCAATGAATTCCTCCACCATCCGTTTGGCGTCATTATCTGGAATTTGGATCGGGGGGTGTTTCATCGCATAGGCGGAGATGGAGAGGAGAGGGCCACTGATTCCTCGGTTGCGGGCGATCTTGCAGCACCGGATGGCATCGATGGTGATCCCACCGCTGTTGGGAGAATCTTCCACGGAGAGTCTCATTTCGAGATGCAAAGGAATCTCTCCAAATCCCCTTCCTTCCATCCGGAGGAAGCAGACCTTGTTGTCATTCTGCCAGGGGACATAATCGGATGGGCCGATGTGAATATTCTCTGGCTCAAGAGGGACACCGAGTTGTGACTGAATGGCTTCAGTTTTAGAGATCCGTTTGTTCTTCAAACGGCTCCGGTTGAGCATGTTGAGGAAGTCTGTATTTCCGCCTGTATTAATCTGATAGGTCCGGTCCAGTTTCACTCCACGGTCCTCAAACAGTTTGGCCAGAGCCCGATGAATGATGGTAGCGCCCATCTGGGACTTCACATCATCCCCTACAGCCGGAATACCTTTCTCCTCAAACCGTTTTGCCCATTTGGAATCGGAGACGATGAAACTGGGCATACAGTTAACCAAGCTGACCCCGGTGTTCAGACAGGCTTCTGCATAGAATTGGGTTGCCTGATCCGATCCCACAGGAAGATAGTTGAGAAGAATTTCCACACCTGATTCCTTGAGAACCTTTTCCACATTACAGGGTTTCTCATTGGCCACCGTGAAGATGCGGTCTTCTGGGTAATCTTTCATATGTTCAGAAACGCCATCGAGTGGTTCCCCCATAGAGACGACGACGCCTGAATTGTTGAATTGGGAGTAGATCGTCTGAGTGCAATTAGGCCTGGCAAAAATGGCCTCGCGGAGAGGTTTGCCAACTTTTCTACGGTCAATATCAAAAGCTGCTCCCACCTCGATATCCCAGGGCCGATAGCCTCCAAGATCCACATGCATCAACCCCAGGGGGTCAAATTTCGGATTTTTCCTACTGTGATCCCTGTAGAATTCAATCCCCTGGATGAGAGCGCTGGCACAGTTTCCGACACCTACGATGGCAATTCGGATCGAACTTTTTTTCATAAACGTTCAGCCTTTCCGAAAAAATCGTATCCTATTTACAACTTCAAATAATTATCTCATTTCATTTCGATTGTCAAGAAATTTGGCAAATTTAGGGAATCCCATAAAACCACACTTATTTCACACTTATTTCTTGACTTATCTTTTTCAATTTGTTAATTTCCGCAACGATTCAGCGTTCCCTAAGGTCATTTTGCCGATGAGAAAAAAAAGGAAATCGACACTCCTCCATCAGCCTGTTCAATCGATCGATTTGAGAAAAACCCAGAGTCTTTATGATCTGGTCCAGGCCTTCCAGCGCACCTCTTTTCAGAGCCGGAACCTCTTTAAATGTTTTGAGGTGTTTAGAAAGATGCTTTCCGATCCATCCTGCATCATTTTTATGGGGTTATCCGGTGCCATGATTCCGGGCGGGATGCGGAGGGTGATCCATGATATGATCGAGATGAAATTGGTCGATGTCCTCGTCTCCACGGGCGCCAACATGTTCCACGACCTCTTTGAGGGTTTCGGATATCGACATTATATCGGGTCCGTGGAAGGGGACGATGATGCACTGAGGAAGCACCGGATTGTGCGGGTCTATGATGCCCTGATGGATGATCACGAGATTAACCAGGTCATCAAACTTCTTTCCGAGGTTCCTGAGGAGTTGGGAGAGAAGGCCGTATCTTCAAGGCGATACCTGGAGGTTCTCGGCAAGCACATACGAGATGATGGATCGATCCTCAAGACAGCCACCCGGTGCGGCGTTCCAGTCTTTGTCCCCGCCCTAAGCGACAGTTCGATTGGGATCGGTTTGACCTTTCTCCATGCCCAAAAAAAAGATCCCTCTGACGGACTGATTATCGACCAGATTCGAGATAATTTTGAGATTGCACAGCTCAAAAAAATGGCTAAAACGACCGGAGCGATCTATATCGGAGGGGGGGTCCCGAAAAATTATATTCAGCAATTGGGGCCAGTGAGCGAACTCCTCTTCCTGAGAAAGAGCGGTCACCGGTTTGCCTTTCAGGTGACCACGGATGACCCGAAATGGGGCGGCCTCTCAGGGTGCACCTTTGAGGAAGCAAAGTCCTGGGGAAAGATTGAGAAAGAATCAACCTATGCGGCTGTCTATATGGATGCCACTGTTGCCCTTCCCCTGCTGGTCGGGGCCATGTTTCAAGAAGGAAAGGTCTGCCGAAAAAGAAAGAGACGGCAGTTTATATGGGAAGGGGACCGACTGAAAACCATCAAGTTTTCATAACCTTCTTTTGTATTGATCAAACCCTTCATCTTCTAAACCTCTTTTTCCTATTAGGGTTCAAGGATTCAAGGGGTCAAGGGTTCCAGCAAAAAGTCGAGAAAAGTGATCAAGCATATACGAATCCTTGAACCCTCGACCCCTTGGGCCCTTCTCTCCTGATGGAGGGGGTTGCAAATGGGGGGTAAGGGTTATATTATATTTATTAACCCCTGAAAAGAAAAGGAGTTTGGTGTCAATGAAAGATTCCGATTCAAAAATCCCGGACCAGAAGGAACTGGAGAAGGAACTGAATGAGTATTTAGGGAAGAAGTATGGAGACCGGATCCGGCTGGTCGTTCCCATGCTCTTTCCCAAACCTCATGCTGAAGAGGTCTCGAAAGAAGAGAAAGAGACCGGTGAGAAGAAGAAACACCATATTCAATTCGATCTGAAACCCGAGGAGCTGGAAGCCTTTCTCAATGATTACATCATCCGGCAGGAAGAGGCAAAGGAGATTCTGGCCACTAAGATCTGCACCCACTTCAACCGGATCCAGTTCACTGAGCAGAGAAAGGGAAAGACCCGGTATGAAGGGGTCGGGCACATTAAAAACAATATCCTGATGGTTGGGCCCACTGGCGTAGGCAAGACCTATCTGATCAAGTTGATTGCAAAGAAGATCGGTGTTCCTTTTGTCAAAGGAGATGCCACAAAGTTTAGCGAGACGGGTTATGTGGGAGGGGATGTGGAGGATCTCGTCCGCGATCTCGTTTATGAGGCCGATGGCGATATTGAAATGGCTCAGTATGGAATTATCTATATCGATGAGATCGACAAGATCGCATCATCCAACCATACCATCGGCCCGGATGTTTCAAG
This sequence comes from Deltaproteobacteria bacterium, assembly GCA_016875195.1. GTDB lineage: Bacteria > Desulfobacterota > BSN033 > BSN033 > UBA1163 > RBG-16-49-23. Next base: position 26,828 of record VGRY01000017.1, on the reverse strand, counting down.
AACAGGAGTCCAACGGGCTCTCCTCAAACCGATGGAAGAGACGGAGGTGGACCTTAAAGTTCCCCATGATCCGATTTCACAGCTGGAGGCTATCGAACATTACCGGAAAACCGGAAAGAAGGAGAAGCGGACGATCAATACGAAACATATCCTCTTCATCATGAGCGGAGCTTTCAACGGCCTGGAAGAGATGGTGAAGAAACGACTAAACCAGGAGGGGATCGGTTTCAGGGCGGAGATCCGCTCAAAAGATGAAAGGGCTGAATATCTCAAACAGGTGAAGGCTGAGGATCTCATTGCCTTCGGGTTTGAGTCGGAATTCATCGGAAGGCTTCCGGTCACCGCCGTTTTTGAGAGACTGGAAATAGAGGATCTCTTTGCCATCCTGAAGAATCCAAATAACCCCATCATCTTAGGAAAGAAGAAGGATTTTAAATCGTATGGGATCGACATCCAGTTTGAAGAGGCCGCTCTTTACGAACTGGCGGTGAAGGCTTATGAAGAGAAAACAGGCGCAAGGGGATTGGTCAGCGCTGTGGAGAAGGTGCTCCTTAAATTTGAGAAACGGCTTCCCTCCACTGGAATCAAGCAATTAGTCGTAACCCGCGAGGTGGTCAGACATCCGGAGCAGGAACTGGAACAATTGCTCGAAGACCCGATGCATCCCGAGAGGGTGGCCAGGTTCGAAAGGCTTTTTTCACAGGAGAGGTTGGAGTTGAAGGAGTCGATTTTGAGGAGGGAAGGAGAGTTTCGTAGACGCTATGGCATCGCCTTTCCAGAGAGCAGGATCAATCTCATTGCCCGGAGGATGGTGGATAAAGGTTACGATGTCAACACTGTTTTTGAAGAAGTGGTGGAGGTTCAACGACAGGTCGAGGAGTTTGAAAAAGAATTCCAACAACGAAATGGAGTACGACTCCAGTTTGACAGCGAGGCCATTGATCGGATAACGGACATGGCCCTTGAAGAGGATATGAAAGGGCAGGTCATTTGCTCCCGCCTGTTAAAAGATTATGAACATGGGATAAAATTGATCCGGGATAGAGTCGGCCGGAGGGAATTTGTAATCACCAAGGAGGCGATTGATGATCCGGAAGAATACCTCAACCGGATCATCCAGGAGGCCTATAGCCAGCGGTTCGAATTGGAAGCTGAAGGTAAAGGATAATGGCAAACCGGGATTACTATGAAGTTTTAGGCGTCAGCAAGAGCGCCAGCGATGAAGAGATCAAACGGGCTTACCGGAAACTGGCCATGAAATATCATCCGGACCGGAATCCGAATAAGAAGGAGGCAGAGGAACGTTTCAAGGAGATTAACGAAGCTTATGCAGTTCTGAGCGATAAAGAGAAACGAAAGCAGTATGATACCTTTGGAGCCGAAGGATTCCGTCAGCGATTCACCCAGGAAGATATTTTCAGGGGTTTCGATTTTGATGAAATTCTTTCGGGCCTCTTTGGCGGAAGAGGGCGGCGAGAGTTCAAATTCGGAGGAGGAAGGGGCGGTTTCGATTTCGGGGATATGTTCGGTAGTTCCTATGGTTATCAGGATATGGGACGGGCACCCCAGAAAGGAGAAGACATCCTTTACGAATTAGCGATCTCTCTCGAAGAGGTGGTTTCAGGCGGAGAAAAAAGGATTTCGTATCCAAGAGACGGCAAAACCGAAGAGGTCTCGGTGAAGATTCCCAAAGGCATACCAGAGGGAAAGAAGCTGAGGCTTTCTGGAAAAGGAATGCCTGGTAGAAAGGGCGCTCCTCCGGGTGATCTATATCTGCAGATTTCCATCCGGGAACATCCTGTCTTTTCCCGGGAGGGAGATGACCTGGTCGTAGAAAAGGAGATCAATTTTTCAGAGGCTGTTCTGGGAACGTCGATTGAGGTTCCGACGCTTGAAGGGACGAAGAGAATCAAAGTCCCTCCAGGAACCCAGACTCATACGAAGTTGCGATTAAAGGGACTCGGCATTCCCCACCTTCAGAAAGAGGGCAGAGGGGACCAATTTGTGAAGGTGATTGTGAAGATTCCCAAAAGGGTATCAGAGAAAGCGAAAAATCTGATCCATGAACTTGCCAGAGAAGGCATCTGAATTCAATTTCCCATTCATAAATCACAATTCATAACTCATAACTCTTCATTCTTAACTCTTAACTCCATTTCCCTCTTGTTTACATTGACTTTTTTCACTCACTATTATAAATAGAATCTGTTTATAAATTCAGTTTGTCCGTCATGCCCCGATTTAATCGGGGCATCCAGAAGCCCTTGAAAGAACTGGATTCCGGCTTTCGCCGGAATGACATCTTTCTTGAAACAGTTAGTTTATAAACGGACTCTAAATAGAACCAAAAGAGTTTTTTCATGGGAGGAACAGCTCATGCCAAATGGACTTTACAATGAAGTGCCCGTAGAGAAATTGAGATGGCGATGCGACCCTGATTCGCTCTCCTTTGAGACGACGGAATCGGTCCAACCCTGTGAGGAAATCATCGGTCAGGAGAGAGCGTTGGAGGCAATACGCGTCGGGCTCGGGATTAACAGCATCGGTTATAACATCTTTGTGACCGGCCTGGCGGGGACAGGACGTTTCACAACAATCAAGATGGTCCTGAAAGGACTCGATGTCACAGGAAAGATTCCCAATGACCTCTGCTACGTGAATAACTTTAAAAACGCGGATATGCCCCATATGATCAGTCTTCCCGCAGGCGAGGGAAATCGTTTTAAAAAAGAGATGGAGACCTTGATCGAAGGCCTCAAGAAGAAGGTCCCTCTCATTTTTGAAAATGAGAACTACCAGAATAAGAAGAAGGAGCTGGTCGAAGGATTCAGGAACAGGCAGGCCGAGATGTTCCGGGAGTTTGAAAAGAAGGTGAACAAAGAAGGGTTTGCTCTCGTTCAGATTCAAATGGGGCCCTATTCCCGTCCTGGTATCTTTCCGGTGGTGGAGGGAAACCCTGTCAACATTGAGCAGTTGGAATCGATGGTGGAAGAGAATAAATTCACCAAGGAGGAACTGGAGAGGCTTAAGGGAGCGCAGGTTGAGCTGATCAACGAATTGGAGATTATCTTCAAAGAGACCCGGAAATCAGAGAAAGAGATCAAGGATCAATTGTCGGCCCTGGATATGGAAATGATTTCGCCGATCGTCAAAGACTCGATCTCAGATATCAAGGAGAGATTTAACGATGAAAAGATCCATCGCTACCTGGATGAGGCCCAGGAGGATATTCTGGCCAATCTTCCCCGGTTCAGGGAGAAGGAGGAAGCGGCACCCTCTCCTCTGCCAGGGCTGGTTTTGCCTCAGCCGGTGGATACCTTCACCGAATATCAGGTTAATGTTGTGGTTGATAATTCCGAGACCAAGGGAGCGCCAATTATTGTTGAAATGACGCCCAATTACCGGAACCTTTTTGGCACCATCGAAAGGGTGGTGGAACGCTCCGGAGTCTGGAAAACTGACTTCACCCATATCAAGGCAGGGTCTTTTTTAAGAGCCAATGGCGGGTATTTGATTATTAACGCCCTGGACAGTCTTGTTGAACCAGGGGTCTGGCCCGCGTTGAAACGGACCCTGAAGAATCAGGTGATGGAGGTCCAGACTTACGATCCCTTCTACTTCTTCGCCACCACGGCTCTTAAGCCGGAGCCCATCGAATGTAACACAAAGGTCATTATGATCGGCGATGCCCATCTCTACCATCTTCTTTTCGGCCTGGATGATGACTTTAAGAAGATTTTTAAGATCAAGGCTGACTTCGATTCGGTTATGGAGCAGGATGAAACGAAAGTCAACCAGTACGTTTCCTTCATCTGTAAGATCTGCAACGAGGAAAAATTGAAGCCCTTCGATAAGACAGGGGTAGCTTCTGTGATAGAATACGGGATGGAGATTGCGGGGAGGCAGAAGAAACTGACCACCCGGTTTCATCTCATTGCCGACCTCCTGAGGGAGGCCAACTATTGGGCTTCGAAGGATGGAAGCGATATCGTCAAAGAGAAACACGTGGATATGGCCGTTGAGAAAAAGACCCGCCGGGTCAATCTCATCGAAGAGAAAATACAGGAGATGATCGATGAGGGAATCATCATGATTGACTCCGATGGAATGGTTGTGGGTCAGATCAATGGCCTGTCCGTCTATAGCATGGGAGATTATTCCTTCGGGAAACCCTCGCGAATTACAGTGAAGACCTCCCTGGGCAAGGCTGGAATTATAAATATCGAAAGAGAATCAGAGATGAGCGGCCCTATCCATAATAAAGGGGTCTATATCCTTTCGGGATACCTCCGGGACCGATATGCTCAGGACAAGCCGATCACCATGAGCGCCAGCATCTGTTTTGAACAGTCTTACAGTGGAGTGGAAGGAGACAGCGCCTCCTCCACAGAACTCTATGGGCTTCTTTCGAGCCTCTCAAGCCTTCCCTTACGGCAGGATCTTGCCGTCACAGGTTCGGTCAACCAGAAAGGAGAAATCCAGCCGATTGGCGGGGTGAATGAGAAGATCGAGGGCTTCTTTGAGGTTTGCAAGGCGAAGGGTTTAACAGGAAAGCAGGGTGTGATGATTCCTCACCTCAATGTTGATGATCTCATGTTGAGAAAAGATGTGGTGCAGGCAGTCAAGGAAGGGAAGTTTCATGTCTATCTGGTGAAAACAATTGATCATGGGATTGAGATTTTGACTGGGGTGGAGGCAGGCGGCCGGCTGGAGAATGGACGGTTTAAAGAAGACACGGTTAATGATCTGGTGGACAAGCGACTTCAGGATTTAGGAAAGAAGATCAAAGAGTATGAGGGGGTCGGAGAGGAAACCAAGGAGAAGAAGAAAAAAAGGGGAAAACCCTCCTGTGAAGGATAGAATCGTTCTAAATCAGAAGCTTGAAGCAGGTAAAGAAATTATTCTCGAAGGGCCTCCTCTGGAGGCCTTTCGAGTTCAGGGAGGACGTGTGGGAAGCATCATCACCCTGACCGATTCCCAGGGAAAGGATTTGCGTGGAAGAGTCCTCCAACTTTCAAAAGAAAAGGCATCCGTTCTCATTTTCGATTTATTTCTTTTCCCAACAGAATCTCCCGCTGAGATCATCCTCCTCCAAGCTCTCCCTGAGAAAGAACGAATGGAATGGATCATTCAGAAAACCACGGAGTTGGGTGTTGCAGCGATCGTCCCTTTTAAATCCGAAAGGTCGATTTCTCTGGAGGAAAGGGAATCCAAACAGAAGAAGGCTCACCGCTGGCAAGAGATTGCAGTCAAAGCAGTCCAGCAGTCGAGAAGGGCAAGAGTGCCGAGGATTGAGAAGTATTGTTCCTTTGAAGAAACGCTGGAGTATTGCCAGGGAGAAGTGTTGAAAATTCTCCTCTATGAAAAAGAGGGTAAGAGCCTGAAAGAGGTCCTCAGGAAGATTTCTGTATTATGCCCCCCTTTGGAAAAGGGGGGAGAGGGGGGATTTGGGATTTTTCGTTCAGCTAAAGTTTATCTCATGGTTGGACCCGAAGGGGGATTTGCTGAAGAAGAGGTGAGATTGGTTGAGAGACAGGGTTTCCTCCCTGTAAAACTGGGCCAGCGTATTCTGCGAACAGAAACTGCCGCCATCACCCTGATCGGAATTCTGCAATACGAGCTCGGTGACCTGGGCTAAGAAAAGGGACCTGTAACAAGAAATCTCTGGAGTCTTTTTTAAAATCTGTATAATCATGAGAGCTTAAAGTAGTTTTTCAAAGCTCTCATCAGACTGCTTCTACCACGGTGGCAATACCCACTCCTCCGCCACCGCAAAGCATTTGGAGCCCCACCTTTCCGCCCGTACGTTTTAGATGGTGGACCATCTCCCCAAAATATAATGCACCAGAGGCGCCAATGGGATGGCCCAAGGCAATGGCGCCACCTGTTGGGTTCACTCTGGGATCGAAGCGACCGTATCCCAGTTCATCTGCAAACTGGAGCAGTGGAGAGGCGAATGCTTCGTTGGGCTCGATGATGTCCATCTGATCAATCGTTTTGCCAGCCCGCTGAAGGGCCTTTTTCACAGCCGGAATTGGCGCAAGGAGCATCGGTACCGGCGCACCTCCTGCCACAGCGCTAGTCTTGATTCTGCAGAGGGGTTCAAGCCCCAATTCCTCGGCCTTTGTCCCACTCATGAGCATGACTGCAGCGGCTCCATCCACGATCTGTGAGGAGCTTCCTGGGCTGACGAGACCATGCTCTTTGAAAGGGGTCGGAAGCGCCATAAGACTTTGAAGGTATGCTTCTGAGTCTTCGATTGCCTTTGTTCGAAGGACTTCATCCTTTTCTACTTTCCGGGTCGCGCCTTCCCAGGTGAACTCGAACGGGACGATATGATCTACGTACCATCCTTTTCGCTCAGCCTCAACCGCCTTCTGCATGCTCCACATGCCAAAACGTTCCAGATCCTCCCGGGTGTGCCTTTGATCCGCGGAGATCATCTCGGCACAGACCCCCTGAGTCACAGTCATTCCTGTCTCCGAGAGCCGGGGTGACAAACGCACAGGATAATTTGCCTTCATGGCTACCTGAAGATCGGAGATCATACCATAGTGAGACATAATCTCCACACCTCCGCAGATCATGATGTCTCCTTCTCCCACCATGATTTCATGCGCTGCGATATTAATCGCCTTGAGGCCGCTATTGCAATATTGATTCACAGTACAGCCAGAGGCTTCTTGTGGGATTCCGGCGAGGAGTGAGGCAATACGCGCTATATTAAGACCCTGCTCACCGATCTGGCTCAAGCATCCAATAATCACATTTTCGATCTCGGCTTCATTAAATTTTAGGGACCGGGAACTGACTCTTTCCAGTAATCCTCGGATCGTATTGGCCATGAGATCTTGAGCCGATGCCTGGCAGAGCTGACCGCCTTTCTCCATTCCCTTCCAGCCCGACTTGCCAATAGGAGACCGCACCGCATCCACGACCACCACTTCTCTCAACGTAGCCATTTTTTTATCTCCTTGAAGAAGCAATATTGGATGAGTTGAGTCTATGAAAAAAGAGGGTGTGTGTCAAGGAAAAGGAATAACAACAATTACTGATATAAATCAGGAAAGGTTTATCTCTCAGAAGCTTTTCAGAAAAGAAAATAGTTTTGATAAGAATGACAAGAGGAAAGGAGATAGTCAGTGGCTGATGGTTTTTTCTAATTCTTTTACACGGCGATCGAGGTCATCCACACGTTTACTAAGATCAAGATAAGAAACACGAATGATGGATGAAAGATCATTTTCAACATTAACAACTTTTTCGACTAATCTTTGTTCGACTCGCCCCAAATTTTCATTAACATTTGTAACCCCTTCAGCCACAAGATCAATTTTTTGCATTAATTCCTCAGAAATGATCTTAAATTGATGAACGATTCTATCTTCAAACTCAACAAGGTCTTTCTTTGTCGAAGGCTTCTCTCCATTCTTTTGGACCATTATTAACCTCCCTACCTTTCACCTTTTTACGTTCCAAAGTTAAAAACAAATTAGCAAATTATGATTAAGAAATCAAAAAAAATTTTATCATAAAAAAACTTTTAATTTTTCTCTTAGTTGTTGGGCGGAAACGAAATGGATGCCCCGGATGCCTAAGGAGACAGCGGCCTCCACGTGTCCTTTAGTGTCGTCGATAAAGAGAATTCTTTCTGGCTCAACCCCTGCCCATTGAATCGCTTTTTGGAAGATCTGTGAGGCAGGCTTCTTAAATCCCACCTCATAGGATAGAATCCATTTCTCGAGCTCGGACACCACAGGGAAGGTTGAGACGATATACTCAAAGTGGAGGGAATCGGTATTGGAAAGAAGACCGAGTCGGTATCTTCTCTTCAGGGAGCGGATGATTTCGGAGACTTCTCGATCCTCGACAAAAATGCGATCCCAGATCGGAACAAAGGCATCAAAAGAGATGGAGAGTTTTAGCGATTCCTTCAGAGATTGAAAAAATTCTTGAGGTGATAATTTTCCTGTGTCGAAGGAATTGATAACCCCATTCTGCCAATCGAAGAGGTAGGAAAAGATCTTGTTCGGATCTTGAAATTCCCTTCGTTGAACAAAAGGGAGAAGTTTTTCTGCAATCTGGTAATGGTTGAACGGGCAGATGACATTGCCGAGATCAAAAAGGATGACTTCGATAGATTTTCGATCCATTATCAAATATTTCCTCTTTTGCCCTGGTTATCAATATGACATCAGAAATTGAATTCCAATCACCATTAACGCCCCCCAGCCCCCTCTTAAATAAGAGGGGGAGAGGGGGAGTTATTCTTTTAGGCTTTGGTTATTTTTAAAAGTATTCAACGATCGCTTGAGTCAGTCCGGGGATTGTAAATTCTCTGGGTTGGATATGGACCTTCAAGCCGGCTTCCTTGACAGTCCGAGCAGTAACCGGTCCGATGCAGGCAAGGGCCCCCCCTTTTAAAAGGTTTTTCACATCCTCTTTTTTCAGGAGATCGATGAAATGGCTGACCGTTGAAGAGGAAGTGAAAGTGATGACATCAATTTTTCCTTTTTCAAGAAGCTGTCTTAATCTCCTCGATCCTCCCCTTGGTTTGACTGTCCGATAGACTGCGACCACATCAACTTTTGCCCCCATTTTTTTCAAACCTTCAGGCAGGACATCTCTTGCTCTTTTCGCCCTGGCCAGGAGGATTTGCTTTTCTTTAATGCCTATCTTCTTAAATCCCTTGAGAATCGATTCAGCGATAAACTCTTTCGGGATATAGTCGACCCTCGTGTCTCGTTTTTTTAACTGTTTTGCCGTAGCGGGGCCGATCGCACAGATTTTTAAACCCGAGAGGGAGCGTCGATCCTTACCCTTTTCCTTTAGCCTTTGATAGAAGAAGTTAACGCCGTTGGCGCTGGTGAAGATCACCCAGTCGTAAGATTTGAGTTGAGCGATGGCGTGGTCCACTCCCTTCCAACTGGAAGGCGGGACAATCTCGATCGTGGGAAATTCGATGACCTCTGCTCCGAGTTTCTTAAGCCGGGTCGTAAATTCACTCGACTGCTCCCGTGCACGGGTGATGAGAATCTTTTTTCCCAGAAGAGGCATCTTGTTCATGTGGCTGGCCTGAAAGAGGGCAAGCTGGTTTCTCCGGGTTCCGATTCTCAGTCTGCGTAGGGTCATTGGATCGTTACACCTCTTAGAAATTCTGCGCATTGTTCCGGCAGGGTTGTGTTGATATAGATGCCTGTCCCGATTTCGAACCCTGCGGGTGTGGTTAATTTGGGAACGATGACAAGATACCAGTGATGATACTTGACCTCACAATCCTCTGTAGGAACGGACCGAATAATATAGTTATAGTCCGGATCGTTCAATCCGACGTAGAGCCTCTTTAGCGTATGTTGAAGCACGGTAGCGAATTCCATCAACTCTTCATCCGAAATCGAGATAAAGGAGGAACGATGGATTTTGGGATAGATTCGAGTTTCAAAGGGAGAACGGGAGGCAAAGGGGCAGAGGACGACAAAATATTTGGTCTCGTCCACCACTCTCACCTGTTGACGCCGTTCTTCCTCCATCATTCCGCAATAGATGCAGTCTCCGAAGGTATCGCAGGCGAGCTGAGATTGATAGAGCGGATTTCTCACGTGGGGAGGGACGATAGGGGTGGCAATGATCTGGGAATGGGGATGCTCAAGAGATGTTCCGGCCTTCTCGCCGTAGTTTCGGAAAATGGTAATGAGATCGATTTGCTCTGTCTTTGAAAGGGCGATGTATCGTTCTTTGTAAGCCATCACCGTATTTCTGACTTCCTCCAGGTCCATCGTGGCGATCGTCCGGTTATGGATGGGGGTCTCAATGATGACCTCTGCGATTCCGAATCCGTCGGCTTTAAGGAATCGGCCTTCATGTTTCCTTTTTGTGGTGAGATGGTCCTGAAGGGCGGCAAATTTATTGTGGACGACCCGGAGCGACCAGGCCCCACTCTTTTCGATAGAGAAGAGGGAAGGAGGCGTCTTCGATTCATTACCCGGGCAAAAGGGACAATCGTCTTGATGAAGGGGAAGAGGTTTCTTTCCCTCCTTTTTCTGTAGGAACTGGTCTGGCCTTTTTGCTCTCTCGGTGGCAATGATCACCCATTCCTTTGAGACCATGTTTTGTCTGAATTCCGGCATATCACTCCTCCTCCTTGATTTCTACCCCTGCATGATCCGGAAGTTGAAAGAGGGCTCTGAGGGAATTAACATAGAAATCTGACATCGCTTCTTCGTCTTTCTGCTTGAGCCGGGTCAGGGGATCATGGAGAATCTTGTTGACAATGGCTGAGGTCAGGGCCTCCAGGGAGCGTCGCTCCTTTTCAGAAAAATTGGGATGGAGGGAAACCATTTTCTCCAGCTCTTTTTTTCTGATCTCCTCAAATTTTTTCCTAAGGGCAATGATCGTAGGAGTAATTTCGAGAGATTGGTACCAGTGGACGAATTTGATCACCTCATCCTGAACGATCATCTCTGCTTTTTGAACCTCTTTTTCGCGGTCTTTAATATTTTTGTTGGCCACATCTTGAAGGTCGTTAATATTGTAAAGATAGGCGTTCTCAATATCGCCAACTTCCGGGTCAATATCCCTGGGGTCTGCAATATCGATAAAGAAGATGGGCCTCTGCTTCCGCTCCTTCATCACCTTAACCACCTGGTCATGACTGATCAGATATTGTGGAGCATCGGTTGCACTGATCACAATATCCGCCCTTTTCATGCCCTGTCCCATTTCGTCAAATGGGACGGCTTCCCCATTGAACTCCTTGGCCAGAGAGACGGCCCGCTCATAGGTTCGGTTGGTCACCAGGATTTTTCCAGCACCTCCGGCCACCAGGTGACGGGCAGCCAGTTCACACATCTCACCGGCCCCGATCAGGAGAACAGATATTTGTTCCAAGCTTCCCAAGATACTTTCTGCCAGCTCGACCGCAACAGAGCTGATTGAGACAGCGCTGTTACCAATCAGCGTTTCGGTCCTCACCCTTTTGGCTACATGGAAGGCCCGGTGAAGAAGCCGGTGCAGGATGACGCCGGAGGTGTTTGATTCCGTTGCCATGGTGTAGGCATTTTTGATCTGTCCCAAAATCTGCGGTTCGCCCACCACCATTGAATCGAGACTGGAGGCGACACGGAAGATGTGTCTCACTGCCTCTTCTCCGACGAGGAAATAGAGGTTTTTTTCAAAATGGATTAAAGGAAGGTTGTGGAACCGGGAGAGAAAATCTTTCAGATCCAGGATGCCTTTTTCAGCATGTTCCGAGATGGCATAGACTTCCACTCGATTACAAGTGGAGAGGATCATGTTCTCCTTCAACGAGGGAAGGGAATTGGCCTGAGAAAGGGCCTTCTCCATCTCCGATTCCTGGAAGGCCAGTTTCTCCCGGGCCTCAATAGAGGCTGTTTTGTGATTTAAGCCAATAATAATCAGTTCAAGCATTGTTATTTCACAGGTTCATGTTGAGGTATGGTCGCTTATGAATTAAATAATTGTATTAAAGTTATTCTTGATCAAGCGGATTTAAATCCGAAGCACGAAATCCCCCGATTTTATCGGGGAAACAATCTCAAATGACCAAATTTCAAATTTTCTAAACAAAAGAGTTTAAAGATTTTGGTTTTTGAAAATTCGAATTTGTTTCGGATTTCGATATTCGAATTTCGGATTTTATCAACCCTCCAAAAACCTATTTAGTACTGGCTATCCAGGTTAAGTTAAAGTACTCCACCAAAGATTGGGCGTCCCTCTTATGGTTTCCAATTTGAATAGGCATGCAATCCGGGAAGGATAAGATTGACACCTAAAAAAGTGAAGAGTACAGCAAAAAATCCTGCAATGGCCATGATGGCAGCCTTCCGCCCCCTCCATCCAACGGTAAGACGCTGGTGGAGCATGGCTGCATAGAGGAACCAGGTAATCAGAGACCATGTCTCTTTAGGGTCCCATCCCCAGTATCGTCCCCAGGCATATTCAGCCCAGACAGCACCCGTGATGATCCCAAGGGTTAGCAGTGGAAATCCAAACTTTAAAGACTGGTAGTTCAGATCATCGAGAACTTTGAGAGAAGGAAGCCTTTTCGCAACAGCTCCCATCTTCTTCGATTTGAGTTGATGCTCCTGAATGAGATAGATCACCCCACAACAGAAGGCCAGCGTGAAGATGGCATTCCCTAAAAAGGCGAAGGTGACATGGAAGGGGTGCCAGAAACTCCTCAACACGGGTGCAAGGGGGAGGATCTCTTTGGGAAGGGCAAAAGCAAAGAGCATGAAGATGAGGGCAATGGAAGTGAGGAAGGCCCCTAAGACCTTAATCTTATATTTGAAATTGGCAATCAGCAGAATGCCGATGATCATCCATGCAAAGAAGGAGAAAGACTCGTGAAGGTTGGTCACGGGGGTGTAACCCGCTTCGAGATAACGTACAATGAGAGCTAGAGTATGGGAAACAAACCCAATGATGACGATGATTGTTGATAACTTAAAGAGGGATTCTTTCAGGAGAAGGATATAGACCGAATAGAATAATGTTCCAAGCAGATAAAAGAGTGATGCCAATTTAAAGAAGTGGATGTTCATGATGTCATTTCCCCCTCTTATAAAAAACCCTGCTATTTAAAGCATGATGAGTTGTTATCAAAGCTTGATGATCTTTTAAGAAAAGACGGGAGATTCAACCCCATCCTTTCAAACCGGATCCACCTCATCCTATCCGTGATAGATGTCATTTTACCATTTTTTTGTCAAATGGTGAAATTGGAAGTTCATGACCAGGTAGAAGAAAGGATGGATCCATGGTTTCTTCAATATTCTCCTATAGATTGAAGGGAGCGAAAAGACCTCTTTCCATATCCTCTTCATCCCCTTTTCCAAATTCTCCACGGACATCAGGAGGGGTTGATAGACCACATTGAGGGAATCGTATTTCTCCCAGTCCCTGCAGAAAATCCTTCCCTCCCGTTCCAATCTTAAATAGGACTCGGTCCCTGGATAGGGCGCCATAATGAAGGTGAGGGCCCAGTCAAGTTTTGAATCAACGCAGAAGTCGATGATTCGCTGAAACACTCCCTGGTCGTCGTCATCAAGGCCTACAATAAAGGTTCCCATAATGCCAACGCCATGATCATGTATTCTCTTGACGGCCTCAGCATAATGAGGGGGTTGATTGAACCCCTTGCCCATGGCTTTCAGATTTTTTAATGAGAACGATTCGAAACCAATGTTGATTGCAATGCATCCACTTTGTGAAAAACCTTCGAGGAGTTTCTGGTCGAAGGCAATGGAGACGGGCGCATGGCCGTACCAGAGGAGATCATACTCTTTAAGAAGAGAGACTAGTTCCAGGGCAAATCGTTTGTCACCGGCAATATTGGAGTCAATGATATAAAGGAGTTTTCTTTTGAGGAAATAGGGAAGGTCCTTATTAAAGGTCGAAAGAACCTTCTTGGGGAAAGGGCTCATGACCGGCCCCTTTTGAAAAAGGGTTGCCAGTTCCCGGTCGATTTCGGCAATGGGTCGATTACGGTATTTAAAACCAAAAAATTTTGAGACCCCGCAAAAGTCACAGTGATGAGGACATCCCCTGGTCGTCTCAAGGAGTTTTAAGGGTAAATAGAACTTAGGGTTGAGCAGTTCTCTTTTCGGAAAAGGAAGCTGAGAGGGATTAATAAATCCGCTGGCCTGATAGATCTGTTTCAACTGCCCCTTTCTGAAATCTTCAATCAGTTGAGGCCAGATCTCTTCTGCCTCGCCGATGACCACGGCATCGACATGGCGAAGGGCCTCGTCAGGAAGCATGCTGGCATGAACGCCTCCCATGACGACCGGGACTCCTCTTTTTCTGAATTCATCTGCGATCTGATAGGCGCGGGGCGCTGCAGGGGTCTGGGCCGTGAGGCCCACTAAATCGACTTTCTCCTCAAAGTTGATCTTCTCAAAGGCTTCATCGATAATCCTGACTTCTACGCCCGAAGGAGTGACGGCTGCCACATAGGGAAGGTTGAGAAACCCGATCCTGAAAAGGAAAGCCTCCTCTTTCTTCCTTTCTCGTTCCGGTGAGATCAGGAGAATCTTCATGGTCTTTATTTAACCCATCGTAGGTCTTCGTGACAACATCGCTCAATCTAACGCCCCTATCCATCTTCCCCCTCTTAGGGAGGTTGTGTTGCAATCCCGTTCATGGTTCGAGTGCCCCGTCCTGAGTGAATTGTTCATCCTTCGAGAGCCTCAGGATGAACGGTGAATCGAAGGGTTCACCACGAACGGATTACGAAATCTTAAAAATCAATCAGTTAGCCGTTCGTCTCGGTTGCGAGTCGAAGCGACCTGAGCGTGTCGAAGGGCGAATGGCTAATTACGACGCAGTCTCTAGGGTAAGTTGTTGCGACTCGAAACCGAGAGGGGGAAGATGGAGTTATAATGGGACGCTGGGTGGAGTAATTATAAAGGTGGAAGGTAAGGGGACGAAGTCTGTAAATTCTTTAAGATTCGGTGAAGCTTTTCAGCTTTTCTGCGCGGCTGGGATGTCTCAATTTCTTTAATGCCTTTTCCTCAATCTGCCGGATTCGTTCCCGCGTGACATTGAACTCCTGTCCCACCTCCTCGAGGGTATGGTCGTGTTTTTCTCCGATTCCAAACCGCATCCTCAGGATTTTTTCCTCCCGTTTATCCAGAGTGGAGAAGACATTTTGAATCTGTTTGACCAGATTGGAACCGATGGTGGCATCCTGAGGAGAGAGGGATTCCCGGTCCTCAATAAAATCCTCCAGACGACTCTCTTCCTCCTCACCGATAGGCGTTTCGAGGGAAATCGTCTTTTTGCTTGCTTTTAAAATCTTCTGAATATGATGAAGAGACAGCCCCATTTTTTCTGCAATCTCATCCAGGGAAGGTTCCCTTCCCATTTCCTGAACAAGGGTCCGAGAAGTTCGGTTTAGTTTATTGATGACTTCGATCATATGGACGGGGATTCGTATGGTGCGAGCCTGATCTGCAATGGCTCGGGTGATAGCCTGACGAACCCACCAGGTCGCATACGTTCCGAATTTATAACCCCTTTGATATTCAAACTTCTCCACTGCCCTCATCAATCCAATATTCCCTTCTTGAATCAGGTCCAGAAATGGAAGCCCCCGATTCGTATATCTCTTGGCGATGGAGATCACCAATCTCAGATTGGCCTTGATCAATTCAGCTTTGGCCTCGTTTACCCGGACCTCTCCTTTTACGATTGCCCGGAGCGCTTCCTTGAGTTGGATCGAAGAAAGACCACATTCAGCCTCCGCCCTACTGATTCTACGTTTGATATTCCTTAGAACCCTTTTATTCTCTTCAAGCTCTTTTCGCTTTAAAGTCCCCTTCTTTCCTCTTGCCTTTTTCATTTTAGATGTGGGACCGTCTAATCTTGCCCTGGCTCTTTTTAATTCCTGCTGGGCCTTTTCGATCTGGGTATTGGACTGCTTCAGCTTCTGTATGATTTTGTCAATCCGATTCCCTCTTAAATTGATCCGCTTAAATGCCATGAGTATGTCGGATTGCATTTTATTAATTTCTTCATCAATCTTCTTTTTAGAGGATTTCTTTTTAAAGCTCTTCCACTTTTTATGAAGAAGCTGAATCCTGCGGGTTCCCTTATCAATTTGATGAATCAGGTGAAGGACCTTTCTCTTCTGAATTTTTTCTTCTTTAAGGCTCATCACCTCTTCATCAGCATCGTTGACCATTTCATTGATACGGATCTTTCCTGTCCGGAGAGCTTTGCCCAGATTGACGATTTCTTTGATCGCCATCGGACAATTGAGAACCACACGCAGGATTTCCTGGTGTCCGCTTTCAATCCTTTTTGCAACCTCAACTTCTCCCTCACGTGTCAATAATGGGAAGGAGCCCATCTCCTTCAAATAGATCCGGACTGGATCGATCATCTTTCCGGGGAATCCCCCATACCCAACTCCGGCGACGTCTTCTTCCTCCGATACACGAGCGCCTTCATCCTCCATTTCGAGTCCTGGAAATTCGGTAAATAGTTCAATATCCAACTCGTCGGATAGAAGGATAGGATCTTCGCCTGGTTCTAATAGGTAAGGTTTTTCTGAACCCCGATCTTCCAAACTTCTCTCCTTTTTCAATTCCTTAGCATCAACTTTCTATTTAAGAGTGAAGGGTTACGTCGGGCGAGGTGGGATTTTAGCATTTTATAAAAAAACCGCAGAGAAGTTGCTTAAGTTTCTCCGCGATTCTCCTGTTTTAAGACGGCAATCGATTTTTTCCAAGCAGAAGCGGACTAACTATAAGTCATTCCTGGTCAAATAGCAAGGTCATTTGTATCTTATTGAAATCTTTAATTTTTGTGTGGACCTGCAAGGTCTCCCGGGCAGTATCGGGTACAGTTATCGCAACGATAATGGATAAAAAACTGGAGATATTGGAGGTGACGGAAGAACCGTGGAGATTTCATCATCTCCAGCCGTTCTTCCATGGATGGTTTAGCTGCCATTTCAATTAAAAACCGCATGAAGTTTCCAACATCGTCAGGCTGACTCACCTTTACACAGCGGTGGCTCTGCACACGACCGTCCTCTGTAAAGGCTTTTCCCGGGCAGGTTGATCGGCAGTCATGTTTACAGGTGAGACAGGGATCATAGCCCTGGATAGGAAGATCGGATTTGAGATCAAGACTGTTAAGAAGGCCAAGAAACATGACCCGGGGTCCAAATTGCGGAGTCAATGCAAGTGTGTTTTTGCCCCAGACAGCCAGCCCGCTCTGAACAGCGGCATGGCGGAGCGAGATACTGCCGATGGGGGAACGAAAGGTTTCTTCATTGATTTCAAAAGGGCGATGTGCCTGGACGAGGAAGGATTCAGCCTTCAATTCCCTTTCCATAAACTTCCCTAAATGATAGGCCGCTGTATTGCCGGCGGACTCCACGCTATATAAGAAAGAGGGCATCTTGCTCCAGGTGTTCTCCTGATATCGATAGGCGCCTGCAAGAGGGGCAAAGGCTAAAAGGACGATGGATTTGGCTGACGGGAGGTAACGAAGAGGGTTGGGCGAACGTTGACTCTTGTAGTCCTTTAAATTCAAGACGCTGACGAGGTCCGCTCCCAGTTCCTTGGCCTTATTCTTAATCGTTTCTTCCATTCGGGGTCTCCTTGAGAAATTAGAATTTTGTTAAAAAGAAATAAGCGTTTGCCGTTGTCGAGGCTCGTTTCAATGCTCGACCTTCGTCTTCCGGTTAGGGTAACGAGGCCCGTTTCGATTATCGGTAACGGTTAGGTAAAAGTATTAAAAGACGCTCAACGTTACCTTGAATCAACGATACGGGCTTCGTCACCGTAACCCCCACCTCTCCAACACGATTCCCATTATTCAATTTATCTCCCTCTCCTGTCAATTAAAAATTTCTCTTGATTCTTTATGTGTTTTCGGTAAAGAATTCATATCAAACCTGTATTGTACCGGGAAAATTTCAATCAAGGGGGGAAAGCCATGTTCGATATTCTATTGGCGCAGGAGGAGCGGAAGCTACAACAAGAGGTAAGAACTTTTGTCAAAGAGAAGGTCCCGAGTTCCCTCATCCGGGCGATGGATGCCGAAGAGGTGAAGTATCCGAAGGAGTATATCACCAGTCTGGCTGCACAGAATCTTCTCGGGCTTCGTTTCTCCAAAGAGTGGGGAGGCAGGGGAATGAAGTGGACCGGAGAGGTGGCAGCCATCGAAGAGATCGGTGTCCTTGGATCAGGGCTGACCTGCCTCTACTCATTGGTGAGCATCTGCGGGGAGGCGATCCATCGTTTTGGCACTCCGGAACAGAAAGAAAAATATCTAAAACCCACCCTCGAAGGAAAACTCTGCTGTGCAGAGGCCCTGACTGAGCCGCGGGGAGGATCGGACTTTTTCGGAGCAACCACCCTCGCCCGAAAAGACGGAGATTATTATATTCTCGATGGCCAGAAACGTTTTGTGGTGGGCGCGGAGGGGGCGGATTA
Source organism: Deltaproteobacteria bacterium (assembly GCA_016875195.1). Lineage (GTDB taxonomy): Bacteria > Desulfobacterota > BSN033 > BSN033 > UBA1163 > RBG-16-49-23. The sequence continues at coordinate 8,856 of VGRY01000017.1, read as the reverse complement.
TTTTATCGTTTATGCGAAGACAGCGCCCGAGGCAGAACCCCACAAATCGATTTCCTGCTTCATCGTTGAGAGGGAGATGGGCGTGGAAGTCAAGCATGTTTACGGGTTGCTGGGTTCCCGCGGGGGAGGGACAGGTAGGCTCTATTTTAGGGATACCAAGGTGCCGGCAAAAAATCTTATAGGGCCGCTAAATGGAGGGTTCATCGTCTTCAACCAGATGATGATCCCTGAACGGTTGACTACGGCTGCAGGAGCCCTTGGCATGGCACGGTGCTGTCTGGAGATTGCGACCCGATACAGCGATCGGAGAAAGGCGTTTGGAGAAACGATCCGTAAATTTGAAGCGGTCAGTTTTAAAATAGCAGATTCGATTGCCAAGCTGGATGCGGCTCGAAGCCTTGTCTATGTGACGGCAAGACATGTGGATGAGGGGTTGGATTCGAGGAAGATCGTTTCCGAGGCAAAAAAGACCTCCACCGAGATGCTCTGGGATGTGGTCAACCATTCCATGCAAGTGATGGGTGGAATCGGGTATACGAATGTCTATCCCATCGAACGTTTCTTCCGTGATGCAAGGCTGCAAATGATCTGGACCGGGACAAACGAGATCATGAATCTTCTCATCCAACACGAGTTCTATAAAGAAGTCTTGGGGAAGATCGGCGAATCGAGGGATGTGGAGAGTGACGCAGGAGACCTTGAAGGCGAAGAAGAAAAGGTTTACGAATAACCAAATTCCAAACACGAATAACCAAATAATAACCAATACCCCAATGACCAAACCCTAAGTTTGATTATTTAAAAATTGGTTATTGGAGCTTATTTGGATATTGGAATTTGGTTATTGGGATTTCATAATGTCAGACCCTATCTGTATCACAGGAATCGGAGTGGTTTCTTCGATTGGAATCGGGAAGGAGGACTTTCTTTCCTCATTGAAGAGGGGTCGCTCAGGTATCGATGAGATTAAGACCTTTGATACCCAATTCTCCCGTTCTAAAAAGGGGGGAGCGATCCGGTCTTTCCATCCCAAAGATTTTATCCCCGCGAGCAAGATCAGACGTCTCGATCGAGCCAGTCAGTTTGCCATTGCCGCATCCAAGCTGGCTTTGACCGACGCTCAAATTTCAGTGACCCAGGAGAATAGCTCCAGGGTGGGAGTCGTTCTGGGTTCTGGTTTCTGCGGACTCTCCAGTTCAGAAGAATTCCATCGGGGGCAGGTCTTAAAAGGTTTTTTAGATTTAAACCCAATCCTCTTTCCCAACACTGTCCCTAATGCAGCTTCAAGCCATGTTTCCATTGAACTCGGGATTCAGGGAGTTAATTGCACGCTCGTTCAATCTTTCTGTACGGCAGAAGCAGCCATCACTTTTGCCTGTGATCAGATTCAAGGGGGAAGGGCTGACCTCATTCTCACGGGTGGAGTAGATGAACTGAGTGAGTTTCTATTTCGTGGATTTTCTGATCTTCATCTATTAGCCACGGATCAGGGACATGGGGAACGATCGTGTCCCTATGATCGGATGAGAAATGGATTAGTCCTGGGAGAAGGGGCAGGGGTATTGGCGATTGAGTCAGAGGAGCATGCCCGCTCAAGAGGGGCTAAGATTTACAGTTATATCCTGGGATATGTTTTGGTTGGGGGAGCCCCCAAGGAAAAAGAACAAGAAGGAATCAACCGATCCATAAAATTAGCCATGAGAGGGAGAGAGGATATCCAAATTGATCATATCAGTGGCGCTGGAAATTCATCTAAATCACTGGATGAGGTGGAAGCAAAAGGGATCAAGAAGACTTTTTCTTCAGGGGCTTTAGGGATTCCAGTGAGCTCCATCAAATCCATGACCGGAGAAGCAATTGCTTTCGGTGGGATAAGAATGGTAGCCAATGTGCTTTCCATGGAGCATGGTTTTATCCCACCGACCATCAATTATCAGTTTCCAGACCCTGTCTGCGATCTTCGATATGTCACTCATCAAAAAATGGATCAAGAGCTACAAACTATTCTCCACCTTGGGATATCTCCCGGAGAATGTTATTCTTCTATTCTGATGGGGCGCGAACCCCCGTTAGAAGAGCGTTGCCCTTCTGACGGGAAGATTCACCCCGATAGAAGCTAAGCTTCGCACGGGGCAAGCAGCGGGGCTTTCTAACGTGGTAAATGGAACCAATAACCGGCACAGGAAATCTCATCCTCCTCTTCACCCTCATTCATTTTACTCTGGGCCGTTCCTTCTCTGTGCTCTTTGCCATTGTCAATCAGATGTCTGTGTTTATCTATTTCCCTTTAGCCCTGGCCTATGATTATGTCCAGATTCCTGTCTATGGAATGTTGTTAGAACAATCGAGCAAGAGGTTTTTTGTCGTTCGTTGGCTCACCCACAAAACTGAACGGGTGATCTCCAATTTGAATGAGAGACCCCTGATGAAGAAGGTGATGTCTCTCGGAAATATAGGCCTCATCTTACTCTCTGCCCTTCCCATCCGTGGTTTCGGAATTCTGTCGGGAAGCATCGTCAGTTTCTTTCTCAAGAAGGGCAGGGTCGAAGGAACGATCTTATTGATGACCGGTTCCTTCATCGGAATTTTTATCATCATGGGAATCGCCAAAGGAGTGTTTAAGGTTATTTCTTTCTTTTGATCATTTGGAATTGGTGCTTGGAAATTATTTGGGATTTGTAATTTGGGATTTGGAATTTAGAATGGCGGGGCTCATAAAATCTGAATAGGTAGTTGAGATTATGGAATTCGACGAGATCTTGCGAAAACTTCCCCATTCTTTTCCTTTTCGGATGATCGACCGGATCGTTGAAATCGAGCCAGGGAAAAGGGCAGTCGCACTTAAGAATGTCAGCATCGATGAGCCCTACTTTTTAGGCCATTTTCCAAAAGAACCCGTCGTGCCGTCCATTCTCATCCTGGAGGCATTAGCTCAGACAGGAGGCATTGCTTTTCATTCATCCTTTGAAAAGGAGGAAGGAGGCGTTCCCTTTCTGGCAAGAATTGACGAATTTCGATTAAAGAAAGAAATTACTCCCGGAGATCAAGTCATCTTAGAGGCAGCAATTGAGCACATCTTTTCCAATCTGGCCAAGGTCAAAGTTTTGGCTAAAGTCGGCGAGGAGATAGTAGCAGAAGGAACCCTGGTTTTAGCTAAAGGCCCGTCCCAAGAATCTCCGACTTAATGTTTTTTTTTAAATTCCCGGTTTGCTCTATCCAAATTTTCTTTCTTTAAGAAATAAGCTTTTACAAAAATCTCGTAATCTTCTTTTGATAAAATATCTTTATACTTTTCAACATTTATTCGAGTTATTTCGAATGCCTTTTCAATTTTGTCGCAAGGATAACTTTCACATTGCCCACAGTTTTCAATATTTTTTTCTATGCCGCATTCCCTTACCTTATATTCACAAGGTCTATTGAAAGTTTCACATCCATAACAGGCTAATGTTTCGGGGGGATCGATGTTCTCGCGCCAACCGATCTTTTTCCATAAAATAGCTAATTCTCCCAGTTTCTGTTTGTCCTGATTTAAAGTCGCATTGTATCGAGGGCAAAAATTACAATCATCTCCGCAACAAGCCAATTTAATCATCGGATTTTATCCTGTCTTTGAACTATGCGGTCTACTCCCAGCTATACCCTAATATAGAAAAGCAGATGTGTGGAATGTGGGAACTGATTATTTTCTTTAAACAAAATGGGCAACTGGAACCGAGCGATTAACTGCAAAGCTTTTTTTATGCAACTTAATGCGCTCAATTTCATACAGCGTTTCTGCCTCCAGATAACTTTCTCCGCAGTGATGACATGTTATGATAGGTACATTTTCTATGACCAATATGTCCCTACCTTTGCCGTAAGTCCTACTAATCCTACGGATGCGAGCACCCTGTTTTCCACAATTATCACAAATCATCTTGCTACCTCTTGTGATAGCATTTGAATTCAATTTATGGATCTGTATTTAGCCATGTACTCAGAATGTTATCGGTTTTCGCGTTCCCAAAGCGCCCACAGATCACGGGCACCATGAATAAACCCAATAACATATACAGATTTTTCTGCTATTTGATAGATGAGACGATAGCTCCTTACAAAAAGCTCGCGGATATTTGGATCGTTAAATTCAGGGACTGTACGGCCCCGCTCAGAAAGATAGGCCAATGTCCGTGCCGCATCCCGGGCTTCACGAACAAATGCTGCCGAATAGCTGAAAGAGTCTCTTGCGATATAATCTGCAACTTCTTCGAGGTCTCTCCAAGCTGTTTCAGTCCATATTACTTTCCGAGCCATTTGGCCATCCTTTTTTCAATTTCTTCTAGGCTTAAAACACGGCCCTCCTGAATGTCCTTCAATCCGCGCTCAATCTTCTCTCGAACATAAATGTGGTATTGGATGTCCTCAAACGAAGCGTCATCTGGAAGCTGATCAAGCATCTTCCGAACTTCTTCTTTTGCTGTGTTCATCTTTTACTCCTTTCAGAGAATTTTGGCTAATGTTCAAGGTCGAAAGCAGTATGATAGCATTTGGACTAAAATCTTTTAGCCGGTGTTATCTGTAGTTGTGGGCAGTCAATAAATGAATCCGCTTTTCCTCTTTCAAAGAACCTTCAGCTGCTATCCTAATTTTTTGAATAACTTATCTACGTTCCAGTTCCTAATGTCAAGGGTTGCCCCCATCATTTCCCTCACCTAACTCACCTATTGTTAAGGGCTGACCCAATCTGTGCCTCTCGTAATTCTGAATAGTTGTTCGTCATTTTTTCCATAAATTTCCCTCTTTTATCAGATTTGCACTGTAAATCCAATAGTCAACAGTTACAATATCCCATGGGGAATAGTCATTTCAATTTCTCAAAGCATTTAAGAAAGAAGGATTTTCCATTGGTGCTCTTTCCTTAATTATCGAAACGAGGGCGATATCATTTGTTTTATTTTTTATCACCCGCTGCTTTATCTCCTCCCAATTGTGTTTGTACTTCGTATCACCCTTACATAGATTCGTCATGAAAAGTAATCCGAATTCGATGCCATCAAAATTATTATTATTATCCAAATAGGTAAATAACGTACTTAATTTTTCATGATATTTAGAAACATTTGTTTCACCTTCCACGGGTATGAAGGGTCCATCTCCTTTACACAGCAATATATCTGCATTTGTTTGGCCTTTTCTTCCTTTACCTGTTTCTGGGGAAGGAGCGCCGTCAATAATAGAATTTTCCCGTGAAAAGTTAATCCATTCAGTTGATATAAACCCAATTATTGAACTATGGGCACAACCATACATTTTTTGTAATGTTCCCCATCGAAATTTTTTTAATAAATCTTCTATCCTACCAATATCCATATTATCACCTTTTCCCAAACTATCACACTATTATGGGTATCTTGCTCATATCTGAAATGAGTTTTGGATATACCGACCTTAGGTATTGCCCCATTCTTCCATAATGTATAATTTTTCATACAAAATACCATAATCATGAAATAAGTCAATAATTTTTAAGCACTCATTGCTCAAAGAGAAGTCCTTGTTGCGATTTTGGGGTGGGTGGTTTATGGTTATTTTGATGAAAGAGCGTATTTCAGAATCCGGGGTCATTGAAGACCAGGAACTCGCTGAGTATTACAGCCTCATGGCTAAGAAACATATGAGGATTCCCTGCCAACGGGTGCTCAGCCGGATAGAGGCTAAAGGGATTCATCAAGGGAATTGCCTTGATGTTGGGACCGGCCCAGGAATTTTTCCCATTTATTTATCGAAGACACTTCCGGAAATTCAATTTAAAGCAATTGACCTCTCTCCGGTCATGGTCGATATTGCTCGAAAAAATGCGATGGAAGCAGGCACAACGGGAAAGGTTGATTTCCAGTTGGGCTCTGCTTATTCGCTCCCCTGCGAAAATCAATCCCTTGACCTCCTGCTCTGTATCAACACGCTTCATCATCTGGATCGCCCTGTTGATTTCTTCAATGAGGTGGCCCGGACATTGAAGGCCGAGGGGAGCTTTGTTATAGTTGATTTCCACAGGGACGCTTCTTTTGTCTGGATAGGGCTCTTTAATCTCTTTTGGAAATTGTTCTTCGGAAAACATCCAAAAGCCAAAGATGGATTTATCGAATCGGTCAATTCCTCCTATACGCTGGAAGAATGCCGAGCCTTTTTGAATCAGTCACAATTAACGAAATGGAAGCTTTATACCCGCACCATTGAGATGTGGGTCGAGTCCATGACTGTCCCGAATAACGGATGAGAGAAAAAATAGATATTGAGATGGAGAAAATTTCCTGCCCGGTCTGCGGGGAGGTGGAGTATCGCTTCCTCCACAGAGAAGGTGAATTTCAAATGGTCAAATGTTCTTCATGTCAATTTATTTACCTCAACCCAAGGCCGACAAACAAATCCCTCTTACATTTCTATCAGGGCTATCTTCCAGAAGGCGAATCTTCAGTCGATGCCTGGCAGAGGATGATGCAGTCGGTTTTCCAAAAAGCGGCCAATCTCATAGATCATTACAAAAAAAGGGGCAGGCTGTTGGATATAGGCGCTGGTTTTGGTTTCTTTCTCTCGGAGATGAAGGAGAGAGGGTGGGAGGTTGCAGGTGTGGAGATTTCGCAAAAGGCCCTCGCTTATGCAAGAGATGTCCTGAGACTTACCGTGCATGAGGGGCCTTTAGAGAAAATAGGTTTTCCAGAAAGTGGTTTTGATGTAGTGAGCGGTTTTTATGTGATTGAACATCTCCCCCAGCCGATAGAGTTTCTCAAGGAGTGTTATCGAATCCTTAAGCCTGGAGGGCTTCTCCTATTGAGATATCCTCATACATCGCCGATCAAGAGTTTTCTCCGTTTTATTGGCTTCGAGAATCGCCTCTATGATCTGCCTGCTCATCTTTCTGACTTCTCACCCGAAATGATTCAGCAATGTCTGAAAAAGGCAGGGTTTAAAGAATGGAAACACCTGATCGGTGGATATACACACCCACGTGAACCGGGGAAGAAAATCGCCTCGTTTGTTTTTGGGAATCTCTCTGAAACCCTCTTCCATCTCAGCGATCAAAAAATTCTTTTTCCGGGAGCGAGTAAAACCGTATTAGGATTTAAGGGGTAATTCTTTATGACGAAGTTAATCCTTTTGATTTTTACCTTTTTGCTTTTCCTTCCATACACTTCCATTCAAGCTCAAACCCTAAGCGTGGATGAGGTCGTGAAACGGATAAGAGAATCCCGTGAAAAGACGAAGGACTTTTCCGCTGACCTCCTTCAGGAAAAGAGGGTAGCTTTGCTCAGAGAGAAGGTGGTCTCAAAAGGAAAAATTAGATTTAAGAAACCAGACAAGATTTCGATCGAATTCTTCCAGCCTGATACAAACCATATGGTTTACGATGGCAAAACCTTCCTCCTCTACTTCAAGGAAGAGAAGATGGCAGAACGCTACCAGGTTCAGGGGAACCCAGCGGTTGAAAAATACCTGCTCTTTTCAAAGGACCCCTTTCAGGAGAAGCTTGCCCAATGGAAGATCCTGGAGGACCGGGAGTCTTTTCTTGTGATGGAAATATTACCGAAAGTGAAAGATCCGCTATTTGTTAAGACGAAGATGTCGATCTCAAAAAAGGACTGGATCATTACAGGGATCGAGATGGTTGAAAAAAACGGAGATACAACGGTCCTCCAATACTTCAATATGAAGGTAAATATGGGGCTTTCGGATTCAGATTTCGAGATTCGGCTTCCCAGAGATGTGAAGGTGACAGAGATCAAATGAGAAAGAGGGTTGTCGTTACAGGTCTGGGTGTTGTGAGCGCAGTGGGGAATAGCGTTCCTGAATTCTGGAATTCCCTCATCGAGGGAAAAGATGGAGCCAAAGAGATTACTGCTTTTGATGCTTCGCCGTATCGGACTAAGAGGGCAGCTGAGGTTTCAGGTCTGAATTCTCAGAGCCATTTCTCAGGGAAAGAACTGCGCAGACTTTCACGGTGTGACCAATTCGGACTCGTTGCATTCAGGGAAGCATGGAGGTCTGCCCGACTCGATCAAGACCCGATCGACAAAGAGAGGGCTGGAATCATCTTGGGAGCAGGTTCTGGGGGAATCCTCTCGGTTGAAAAGTATTTCAGGGATTTCTATCAGGGAAAGGGAAAACCTTCCCCTTCTCTCCTCATCTCTTACTCCCTCGCTACCACCACTGACCTCATCGCCGTTGAATCAGGGTTAAAAGGCCCTCGTTCGACAACTGCAACGGTCTGCTCTTCAAGCTCTGTTTCGATTGGAGTCGCCTACGATATGATTCAGATGGGATTATCCGATGTCATGGTCAGTGGTGGTAGCGATTCTCTCTGTGAGGTATCCTTCAGCGGATTCAGCAGTCTGAAACTGGTTGATCCTGAAAGTTGCAAACCTTTCGATAAGAGGAGGCAGGGATTAACCATTGGTGAAGGAGCAGGCATTCTTATTCTCGAAGAAATGGAACATGCCCTCAAAAGGAAGGCTCCCATCTTTTCAGAATTTCTTGGATATGGTATCTGTGCTGATGCCTATCATCTTACTGCACCGGAGCCCAATGGAGAGGGTGTGGAAAGGGTGATCAGAATTGCATTGTTCCATGCAGGAACCTCACCGGAGGAGGTTGATACGATCAATGCCCATGGAACAGCCACTATCTTTAATGACATCGCTGAGACCAGAGGTATCAAAAGGGTATTCGGAGAGAGGGCAAAAGAGGTTCCCATTAGCGGAATCAAGTCAATAGTGGGACACTGTCTTGGGTCAGCAGGGGGTATCGAGGCAGTGGCAACCGTTCTTACGACCAAGAACGGAATCATCCCCCCCACGATTCACTATGAAGTGCCTGACC